>NZ_JABFDP010000012.1:0-247592 GCF_013179005.1 Bradyrhizobium denitrificans
AGCCATGTCCCCGGGCTGAACACTGCGCTCGCAATGACGGAGACCGATCAAGCCGCGTTGTAGCCGGCGACCGCCTTGACCTCGAGATACTCCTCAAGACCGAACTTGCCCCATTCGCGGCCGTTGCCGGACTGCTTGTAGCCGCCGAACGGCGCGGTGCGGTCGTTCGGGACGCCCTGCAGGTTGACGTTGCCGGCACGGATCTTGCGGCCGACCTCGCGGGCCTTCTCGATGGTCGGGGCGGAGACGTAGCCGGCGAGACCATAGGGCGTGTCGTTGGCGATCTTCACCGCCTCAGACTCGTCCTGCGCGCCGATGATCACGAGCACCGGTCCGAAGATCTCCTCGCGCGAGATGGTCATGTCGGGCTTGACGTCGGCGAAGATGGTCGGACGCACATAGAAGCCCTTGTTGACGCCCTCGGGCAGGCCCGGACCACCGGCGACGAGGGTGGCGCCCTCCTCGATGCCCTTGTTGATGAGCGCCTGGATCTTCTCCCACTGACCACGATTGACGACCGGACCGATCGTGGTGCCCTCCCCGCGGGGATCGCCGACCTTGGTCTTGTCGGCGACACCCTTGGCGATCGCGGCCACTTCCTTCATGCGCGCGGCCGGCACGATCATCCGCGACGGCGCGTTGCAGGACTGGCCGGAGTTGTTGAACATGTGCATGACGCCGCCGGTCACCGCCTTGACCAGATCGGCGCCCTCCAGGATCACGTTCGGCGACTTTCCGCCGAGCTCCTGGCTGACGCGCTTCACCGTCGGCGCGGCGCGCTTGGCGACGTCGATGCCGGCGCGGGTCGAGCCGGTGAACGAGATCATGTCAATGTCCGGATGCTCGCTCATCGCGGCACCGACCTCCGGGCCGAGGCCGTTGATCAGGTTGAACACGCCCTTCGGCACGCCTGCTTCATGCAGGATCTCGGCGAAGATCAGCGCCGAGGTCGGGGTGAACTCCGACGGCTTCAGGATCATGGTGCAGCCCGCGGCCAGCGCCGGCGCCACCTTGCAGGCGATCTGGTTGAGCGGCCAATTCCAGGGCGTGATCATGCCGACCACGCCGACCGGCTCGCGCACCACCACGGAGGCGGGCAGCGTCTCCTCGAACTCGTACTTCTTCAGCACGTCGAGCGTCGACATCAAGTGGCCGAGGCCGGCGCCGGCCTGCAGCTTCTCGGCCATCGGCAGCGGCGCGCCCATCTCGTCGGAGACGGCAGCGCCGATCTCCTTCATGCGGCCCTTGTAGATCGCGATGATCTTCTCGAGCAGTGCGACCCGCTCCTCGCGCGAGGTCAGCGAGAAGGTCTCGAACGCGCGGCGGGCGGCGGCGACCGCCTTGTCCACATCGGCCTTGGAGCCCAGCGCAACCTCATACATCGACTCTTCGGTCGCCGGATTGACCACCGGCGTGGACTTCTTGACGACCGGATCGACCCAGGCGCCATCGATGTAGAATTGCAGGCGATTGACCATCGGAAAACCTCTTCACGTCGGAAGCATATGGGAGGGGCGGGAGCGTGCGGGCCAGCACCCTGGCACGAACGGTCCGCAGGTTGAACCCGCCACATGCGGGGACCGGGGTTGCGGATGGCTCGGATATAGGATCAACGCCACGACCGGCGCAAGCCAAGCGCCCGCTGCATCTTGACGCCATTTCCTTTTGCGCTGCAGCAAAACACGGCCTGACCGGAAGGTTTTCCGGCTCCCAGAATTCCAGTTCAACCGCGGCCGGTCGCCGAACAAACCGCAGATTCATTTTGCGATGTGTGAACTGGTTCACAACCGGGCCCGATCGTCCCGGCTAATCTCTCCCCATCGGACACGCCGGCTCACCGAGACGCTGCCGGAAACGCTTTCATGACGAATGACTTCGTCAGGTTTTATTGAAGCCGCTTTTTAGCACCTAGCCCTTTTAACCCAAGTTGCGACGCCGTCTCCTTCATCCAGGTGAGGGAGACGGCGCATCTGTTTGTGCCGCGCGCCGCTACACCGCCATTTTCCGATGGCGCACCGGCGCGCCGGTCAGGCTTTCCGCCGCATCAATGATGGCATTCGCATCCATGCCGTTGTGACGATAGAGATCGTCGATCGTGCCGGTCTGGCCGAACTTCTCGACCCCCAGCGCCTCGACGCGATGGCCACGGACCGAGCCCAGCCAGCCCAGCGTCGCCGGATGGCCGTCGATGACGGTGACAATGCCGCAATCGCGCGGCAGCGGTGCCAGCAGCTGCTCGACATGGCTGAGATGCTGCACACCTCGGCGATGCCGCCGCAGGCTGCGCGCCGCGGTCCATCCGGCATGCAGCCGGTCGGCCGAGGTGATAGCGAGCAGGCCGACGTCGCGCCGCGACTCGCCGATCAGCCCGGTCGCCTCGATCGCCTCCGGCGCAACCGCGCCGGTATAGGCGACGATCACCTCCGCATTCGGGCCCGGCTTGCGCAGCCAATAGGCGCCGGCGGCGATGTCGGCTTCCAGCTCCGGCGACATGATCCGCTGCGGCTGGTCGATGGTGCGGGTCGACAGCCGCAGATAGACCGAACCGCCCTCGCCCGGCGCGGCTTGCATGTGGGCAAAGCCCCATTTCATGATCGCGGCGAGCTCGTCGACGAAGGCCGGCTCGAACGACGACAGTCCGTCCTGCGCCATGCCGATCAGCGGCGTTGCGATCGACTGATGCGCGCCGCCCTCCGGTGCCAAGGTCACGCCCGACGGCGTCGCCACCACCATGAAGCGCGCATCCTGATAGCAGGCGTAGTTCAACGCATCGAGGCCGCGCTCGATGAAGGGATCATAGAGCGTAACGATCGGCAGCAGCCGCGCGCCGTTGATGGCATGCGACAGGCCGAGCGCGGAGGCCATGATGAACAGGTTCATCTCGGCGATCCCCAGCTCGATGTGCTGGCCCTTCGGCGAGGCCGCCCAGTTGAAGGTCGACGGGATCTTCTCGCTGCGGAACAGGTCGGCCTTCTCGGCGCGTGCGAACAGCCCGCGGCGGTTGACCCAGGCGCCGAGATTGGTCGAAACGGTGACGTCGGGCGACGAGGTCACGATGCGTGAGGCCATCGCGCTATCGCTGCGGGCGAGATCGTTGAGGATGAGGCCAAAGCCCTGCTGCGTCGACATCTGCGCCGCGGCCGTGAAGGTCAGTCGCCCCGGCACGTCGAGCACGGCATCGCTCAGGCGGCGACCATCACGGTTGAACGGCACCGACGCCAGGAACGACTCCAGCATCGCCGTATCCTGCTTCAGCCCTTCGAACTTGTCCCACTCGTGGCCGGGGCGGATGTTCTGCTGGGCGCGCCATCTCTCCATCTGCGCGACCGTCATCAGCCCGGCATGATTGTCCTTGTGGCCCTGGAACGGCAGGCCGACGCCCTTGATGGTGTAGGCGATGAAGCAGACCGGGCGGTCGTGGTCGATGGACTCGAACGCCTCCAGCATGCTCGCCATGTCGTGGCCGCCGAGATTCGACATCAGCGCCAGCAGCTCGTCGTCGCTGCGCCGGTCGAGCAGCCGCGTCACGTCGCCCTGGTCGCCGATGTCGTCCTGGATGTGCTTGCGAAAGGCCGCGCCGCCCTGGAAGCACAGCGCGGCGTAGAGCGCATTGGGACAGTTGTCGATCCAGCGCCGCAGCGCTTCGCCGCCGGGCTCGGCGAAGGCCTCACGCATCAAGCGGCCGTATTTTACGATCACCACGTCCCAGCCGAAATTGCGGAACATGGTCTCGAACTTCTCCCACAGGCCCTCGCGCACCACGGCGTCGAGGCTCTGGCGGTTGTAGTCGACGATCCACCAGGTGTTGCGCAGGCCGTGCTTCCAGCCTTCGGCCAGCGCCTCGAAGATGTTGCCCTCGTCCATCTCGGCATCGCCGACCAGCGCGATCATGCGGCCTTCGCGGCGGTCCTTCATCCAGCCATGCGCCTGCACATAGTCCTGCACCAGCGACGAGAACAGCGTCTGCGCCACGCCGAGGCCGACCGAGCCGGTCGAGAAGTCGACATCGTCGACGTCCTTGGTCCGTGACGGATAGGACTGCGCGCCCTTGAAGCCGCGGAAATTCTCCAGCTTCTCGCGGCTCTGCCGGCCGAACAGATATTGGATGGCATGGAAGACCGGGCTGGCATGCGGCTTCACCGCGACGCGGTCCTCGGGGCGCAGTACCGAGAAATACAGCGCCGACATGATGGTCGCGAGCGAGGCCGAGGATGCCTGGTGTCCGCCGACCTTCAGGCCGTCGATGTTGGGCCTGATATGGTTGGCGTGGTGGATGGTCCAGGACGACAGCCAGAGCACCTTGCGGGTCAGCGCGTTCAGGATGTCGAGACGGTCTGACGAGGCGGATGGCTTGGCCATGGCGCTGCTCCCGGCGGGTCGTGGTGGATTCGTCAAGCTTAATCCCGCCGGCCCGGCCGAAATTCTCAATTTTTCGCGCACGATCCGACATTATTGGGATATTTTCCCATCAATCTGCCAGTTTTACCAAAATGATCCCAATGCCCGATCTCGACGCCATCGACCGCAAGATCCTCGGCCATCTCCAGGCCGACGGCCGCATCACCATGCAGGAGCTCGCCGACAAGGTTGGCCTCTCGGTCTCGCCGTGCCACCGCCGCGTCAAGCTGCTGGAGGAGCGCGGCGTCATCACCCGCTATCTCGCGACCGTCGACCAGAAGGCACTCGGGCTGCACGTCTCCGTCTTCATCTCGATCAAGCTGGCTCGGCAGAAGGAGGAGGATCTCAAGCGCTTCGAAAAGGCGATCTCCGCCTGGCCCGAGGTGCTGGAATGCTATCTGATGACCGGCAATCGGGACTATCTGCTGCGCGTAGTCGCGGCCGATCTGTCGTCTTACGAGGCGTTCCTGAAATCGAAGCTGACGCGGCTCGACGGCATCGCCTCGATCGAAAGCAGCTTTGCGCTCAGCCAGGTGAAGTACTCGATCGCCCTGCCGGTGTGAGCCGCGCCACCTCCGCAATCTCTGCCGTCGTTGCCGGGAGCACGCAGGCGCTGCCTTGATCTTGCCGGAGGCGTGTCACAGCAAGGGTCGTCATTGATCCAGATCAAACGCCCGCGGAAATGCACATCGATATCGATCAAATGCTTGATGTTCCTGGATTTGATCCAGATCAAACGGCCGCAAGCCAACCGCAGCATGGCCCAGACACGTCCATATTGGCCGTCAAAAAGCGCCACATCTCGCCGTCAGATTCTGCACCACAGCATGCGCTGAGACACGAGCGAACGGGATCGCCGGACTAACAAGTCCAGATCCGGGGCTCGTGCGGTCGGCGCGATCGTGAAGAACAACACGCGTCCTGGAAAGCAATGCCAAACAACAGCGCCCAACGTTCGTCCCGACACGACTACACTTCGCATCATGGAAACGCCCGGCCGCTCGCTTATGTGGCCGTGAAAGTGGCTCCCGCGCGGTATCAGCCGGCGGCACAGCCCGGCAGCCGCAGCACCGGACGGGCCGAGCGACGGTTCTGGCTGACGATGCAGACGGTCATGTTGATCGTCGGCGTGCTCCTGGTGAATCTGCTGCTGTTCTTTCCTCCGCTCGGCATCGCGCTGATGTGGAATCTCCTGATTCCGATCGCGCCGGCGCTGGTGACGATCTCGCCGGGCCTCTGGCGCAACATCTGCCCGATGGCGACCTTCCATCTGCTGCCGAACAAGATGGGCATCTCGCAGAACATCCGGATGCCGGAATGGGGCGCGGCGACCTTGGCGGTGATCGGCGTGACCCTGCTGTTCATCGTCGTGCCGATGCGGCGCATCGGGCTGAATGTCGACGGTCCGCTGACGGCGCTGATGCTGCTGTCGGCTGCGTTCATGGCGTTCGCAATGGGATCGGTGTTCGAGATGCGTTCGGGCTGGTGCACCTCGCTCTGCCCCATCCACCCGGTCGAGCGTCTCTATGGCACCAACCCGGCGCTCACCTTCAAGAACGCCCGCTGCAATATCTGCGAGGCCTGCAGCAATCCGTGCCCGGACTCGACGCCCGAGCTGACGCCGACGGCGGGCGTCCCGACCAAGGTGCAGCAGTTCCTCGGCAACTTCCTGATCGGCAGTTTTCCGGGCTTCGTCTGGGGCTGGTTCCAGGTGCCGGACTATCCGCCGCAGCAGGTCGGACATGCCGAGATCATCACCGCCTATGTCTGGCCGTTCGGCGCGGCCATCATCAGCTACATCCTCTTCAAGATTGGCGAGCATGTGCTGCGCTACAAGCCGGCCAGCCGCACCAGGATGCATCGCATCTTCGCGGCGGCCGCGATCAGCACCTACTACTGGTATCGCCTGCCCGGCCCGGCCTCGCTGCTGCCGGACTGGTTTCCGCTGGTCTCACATCTCGTCACGACGCCGTTCTTCTTCTGGTTCCTGGTGCTGCGTAACCCGAAGGTGAGCTGGCTGAAGCGGCCGGTGATGGCCTCGAACTATTGGTCGAGCCGGTTCGAGAGCACCGCCAACAAGAACCTGATCCGCGTCTCACCCGGCAAGGCGTGATCCCGCGGCTTAAAGCCTTCCCACAGTCTCAGCGTCATCGATCGAGGAGTAGCCCATGTCGAACTTCAGGACCGTCACCGTCAAAGGCCGCCAGTTCCGCGTCCGCGCGGGTGACGTGCTGCTCGACGGCGCGCTGGCCAACGGCGTCGAAATTCCGTTCGACTGCCGCGCCGGCACCTGCGGCACCTGCATGGTTCACGTCGCCAAGGGCCAGACCGTGTGCGGGGAGACGCATACGCAGGGCATGATCTATGCGTGCCAGGCCCGCGTGGTGTCGGACCTCGACGTCGAGGTGGAGGACGTGCCGGAGATCGACATCAGCAAGGCACGGCTGGTGGGCCTGCGCGAGGTCGCGCCCGACATCATGGAGCTGATGATCGCACCCGAGAAGAGCATCAGCTATCTGCCGGGTCAGTACTTCAAGTTCACCTTCGCCGGCTATCCGGCGCGCGCCTACAGCCCGACGGCGTCGTTCGACGGCCGCATCGGCGGCCGCGTCATCCATCTCAACATCAAGAAGGTGCGCGGCGGCCGCGTGACGACCGCGCTCGGCAGCGGCATCCGCCCGGGGCACCGGCTGCGCATCCAGGGGCCCTATGGGCATGCGTTCCTGCGTCCAGGCGGCGCCGGCCGGCTGATCCTCGCCGGCAGCGGCACCGGCTTCGCGCCGATCTGGGCCATCGCCGCCATGGCGCTGCGCGAGAACCGCAATCGGCCCATGGTGATCATCGCCGGCGCCAAGAAGCTGCCGCAGCTCTACATGACGCCGATCCTGGCGCAGCTGGCGCGGCTGCCGAATGTCACGATCATTCCGACCGTGGAGGAAGGCCCGATCAACCATCCCTCGATCCGCACCGGGCGCATCGAGCCGCAGATGCCGACACTGACGGCCTCCGATGTCGTCTATGCCTGCGGCTCGCCGCGCATGGTCACGGCGCTCGCCGGCATGGTCGAGAAGGCCGGCGCGACGTTCTATGCCGACCCGTTCGACTCCGCCCCGCCGGAGGCGCCGTCCGGCCTGATCGGCCGCATCAAGACCTTGGTGGCACGGCGTCCGGCCGAGGCGGAGCCGAGCCGCGACAGCGGCAAAGGCCGCGAACCCTCGGTCGATCCGTTCGAGCGCGCGCTGTCGCTGGTGCCCAAGGACCCGATCGACGACGATCTGGGCCTGCGCCGTCCCGAACCGCGGCGTAGCACGGCCGCCGAGCGCGACCATGCGCTGTCGCTGGTGCGCGAACGGGCGCTGGCCGATCCCGCACAATTGCAGGAGCGCCCCCGTCGCGCCGCCGGGCAGACGGCGTCAGGGCTTGTGTGACGGGCCGACGGCGGCAGCTCGACGTCCGCCGTCACTCCGTGACACTGGCGCGAGCATGAGCGGACATCGGGCCGGCAGAGCCCTGCATCGGTCCTTCGAGACGCCCGGCGGGCTCCTCAGGACGAGGGCTGATTGCGTGGCGCGAGCTCGAGCCTGAGATCCTCTCACCCCTCATGGTGAGGGCCGCTTGCGGCGCGTCTCGAACCATGAGGCCCGGCGATGTTTCGCCATCCTCTGACGTCACTCCGGGGCGCGCGCAGCGCGAGCCCGGAGTCCATAACCACGCCCCTGCGTAGTGAAGCACGATCGCCACTCAGCTCGGCGGACTCACCACCGCCGCGGCGTATGGATTCCGGGCGCGCGCTATCGCGCGCCCCGGAATGACATCGTGTGTGTGGAGGCGGCGTGCCTCAGATCAGCTTCCGCCTTGCCAGGTTGCGCATCAGGGCGCCCAAGCCGAAGGTCCAGGGCTCGCATTCGTCGCTGTTGCGCATGCGGTTGACGAGGCGGCCGAGTTGCGGAGCGGAGATGGTGACGATGTCGTCGCGCTTATGGGTGAAGCCTTGGCCTGGCGCGTCGCGATCCTTCACGGGCGCGAACATCGTGCCGAGGAACAGCGCGAAGCCGTCGGGATATTGATGCACGGCGCCGATGGTCTGGGCGACGAGATCCGTCGGATCGCGACTGATCTTCGAGATCGAGGAATGGCCATCGAGCACGAAGCCATCGCTGCCGGTCACGGTGAGCGCGACATCCATCTTGCGGACATCATCCAGCGTGAAGCCCTTGTCGAACAGGCGCAGCAGCGGGCCGATGGCGCAGGAGGCGTTGTTGTCCTTGGCCTTGGACAAGAGCAGCGCCGAGCGGCCCTCGAAGTCGCGCAGATTGACGTCGTTGCCGAGCGTGGCGCCGACGATTTTGCCGCGGCTCGACACCGCCAGCACGACCTCCGGCTCCGGATTGTTCCAGGTCGATTTCGGATGCAGCCCGGCATCCATGCCGGTGCCGACCGACGACAGCGTCGGCGCCTTGGTGAAGACCTCGGCATCGGGGCCGATGCCGACCTCGAGATACTGGCTCCAGGCGTTCTGCTCGATCAGCACCTGCTTGAGGTGCATCGCCTGCTCCGATCCCGGCTTGAGCTTGGAGAAGTCGTCGCCGACCAGCCGCACCACCTCCTTGCGGATGGCGTCGGCCGAGGCCGGATTGCCGCGCGCACGTTCCTCGATGACGCGCTCCAGCATCGAGATCGCAAAGGTGACGCCGGCCGCCTTCAGCACCTGGAGATCGACCGGGGCCAGCAGCCAGGGCTTTGCGGGATCGCGGCGGTCCGGCGGCGTGTTGGCGAGGATATCGGCGAGATCGCCGATCCGATGACCGCCCATGGAGCGGAGCGCGGTCGCGGGATCGTCCTGCTCGCACAGCGCGCTGACGGTCGGGAATGCCGAGGTGACGTCGAACACGCCGTCGTCGCGGACGGCGACCACCGCCGGGCCATCCACGTCGGGGCGCCAGATGCGGCCGACCAGCGTGCCGCTGGTGCCATCGTCGGGCAGCATGGACTCGGGCGTCAGATCGATCATGGCGGCGTGCTCCCTGTTGTTCTTGTTCGTCCGGGGCACACCTAGCATCGGCGGAAGCCGGCTCCAAGCCGCTCGACCTCGCGCCGGAAAGGATCGTCACGATCTCAGGGATTCGGCGAACTCTCGCCGGCAACCTGCAGCAATTGCGAGCGGCGCACGCGCTCGCGATGGGCGGTGTAGAGACCGCTGGAGACGATGAAGGCGGCGCCGACCACGGTCCAGATGCTCGGCACCTCGCCGAACACGAAGAAGCCGAGCAGGCTGACCCACAGCAGCTGGGTGTAGGAGAACGGCGCCAGCACGGAGGCATCGGCGTAGCGGAACGCGAGCACAACGATCCACTGCCCCATCGTCGAGGCGACGCCGACCAGCACGCCGAAGCCGATGTCCTGCCATGACGGCGTGATCCACACGAACGGCACCATCGCCGACAGCAGGCACAGGCCGGCAATCGACGAATAGGTCATGATGGTGATGGCGTGCTCGCGGCCGCTCATGATCCGCGTCATGATCAGGGTGCAGGCCCAGGAGAAGGCGGAGGCGATCGGGAACAGAGCGGCGAGATGGAACGCGCCGGTGCCGGGCCGGAGGATGATCAGCACGCCGCACAGGCCGACCGCGGTCGCGATCCAGCGGCGCAGGCCGACCTTCTCGCCGAGAAAGATGATCGAGAGCGCCGTGACGAACAGCGGCGCGACGAAGCCGGTGGCGGAGGCTTCCGCGATCGGCAGATAGCCGAGACCGGTGATGAAGAAGATCGACGAGCCGAGCAAAGCGACGCCGCGCAGGAGTTGGAATGGCAGCCGCTCGGTGCGCATCGCAAACAGCGGCGAGCCCGGGATCATCGCCGGCACCATGATCAGCGCGAACACCGTGAAGCGGATCCAGGTGATTTCGATCGCGGGCAGCGTCTTCGACAGATATTTGGCGGTCACGTCGGAGGTGCCGAGGAACACGGTCGACAGCAGGATCAGCGCAATCCCGCGGAACGGCCGGTCCGTGCGCGCGGGCGCACGCTTGCGCGCCACTGGCGGCTTCTGTGGCAGGGACGTCGGCACGTCGTCGAGACGCGCGGCGGCTGCCGCGCTCGGTGGCGGGGTCACGGTCGAACTCGGGGATCTCAAGGCGAAACGAATCGGTGAGTGGCGACAAAACGCCAATCAGGCCGTCGCGACAACCCATTGAAAGCGGGCAGCATCTATGCATTGCCCACGCGCCCAGGTCGCAAACATCCGTAATTTTCCGTGATGCTGCACTACAACATGGGCAGACCGCGCGGCTTCGGCCCGCGCGGAAAAGCACGATCGATCGCAGCAATGTCGGCGGCGGTCAGTGCGATGTCCCCGGCAGCGGCATTCTCCTCGGCATGGTCTGGGCGCGAGGCCTTGGGGATGGCGAGCAGCGAGGAGGCGCGGGTCAGGAAGGCGAGTGCGATCTGGCGCGGCGTGGCCCCGTGCTGCTCCGCGATGCGCTGCAGCACCTCGCCGCCGGCGCTGCGGCGCTCCGGAAAATCATCATGGCCGAACGGCGAATAGGCCACCACGGCGACGCCGTGCTGACCGCACCAGGGAATGACCGCGTGCTCGATGGCGCGCTCCTGCAGATGATAGAGCACTTGGTTGCAGGCAATCTTGCCCTCGCCGGCAACCTCCAGCAATTCGTCGAGATCGTCGACGTCGAAATTGCTGACGCCCCAGGAGGCGATCTTGCCGGCGGCCTTGAGTTCCTCGAATGCGGCGACGGTGTCCTCCAGCGGATAGGACCCCGGCCAATGCAGCAGGTAGCAGTCGAGCCGGTCCGTCTTCAGCCGCTTCAGCGAGCGCTCGCAGGCGGTGATGGTGCCCTTGCGCGAGGCGTTGCTCGGCAGCACCTTGGACACCAGGAACACCTCGTCGCGGCGCCCGGCGATGGCCTCGGCAATGATGAGTTCGGCATCGCCATACATCTCGGCGGTGTCGATGTGGGTGGCGCCCAGCTCCAGCCCGCGGCGAAGCGCCGCGATGGCGCGGCTGCGGTCACCGAAGTCGAAATGCCAAGTGCCCTGCCCGATGACGGAGACGCTGGCCCCGCCGGTTCCGAATGTCTTGTGCTTCATGGCAGCGAACATAGAGGATGGCGCTGATGGCGTCGATTGCCTCCTTCCGTCATTGCGAGGAGCCGCATACGACGAAAGCCATCCAGAGTCGTCGCGGGACTCTGGATGGCGTCGCTTCGCTCGCAATGGCGGCGCTGAACTAGCTCGCCACCTTTACCGCGTCGGCAGCCTGCGTCGCCGTCTGCGCGATCAGCCGCTTCATCTCCGGGATGCAGGAGCCGCAATTGGTGCCGGCCTTGAGCCGCGCGCCGATCGCAGCGGGCGTGCGCGCACCGGAGGCGATCGCGTCGCATATCGTGTCGCGGCCGACGCCGAAGCAGGCACAGACGATCGGCCCGCCGCCTGTCCCGTCCGGCGCGCGGCCGGACAGCAGCATGCGGCGCTGCTCGTCGTCGAGGCTGTCGGCCGCGAACATCGTCTTCACCACGTTCCAGTCGCCGGCGTCATGGCCGGGGCCGACGAACATGCAGGTCTCGATGCGATCCCCGGCAAAGGACGCGGCGCGATAGACGCCGCCGCCGACATCCATGTAGTCGGCGACATCGTCGCTGGCGCGCGCCTTGAACCAGGCCGGCCAGCGCATGAGGTCGCCATTGTCGGCGAACAGATAACCGAAGCCGCCCGGCACCGTCGCGCGCACCCACCACAGGTTCGGCGGCAGTGGCAGCTCGCTGCGCGACAGGATGAAGCCGCGGAACACGTACTCATAGGGACTGATCGCAGCCGGCGTCGCCTTGGCCTCGGGCTGGCCGGAGAACGGATCGGTATGCGCGGCGACCAGCGCGCCGACGCGGCCATGCGAGGAGTTGGTCGCGTTCCAATGGATCGGCGCGAACAGCATGCCGCGCTGCTGGCGCTCGCTGACGACGACTTTGAGGATGCACTGGCCATGCTCGGTCGTGACCTTGGCAAAGCCGTCATGCATCAGGCCGTAGCGCAGCGCGTCGTCCGGATGGACCTCGACGAACGGCTCCGGCAGATGCGCCGAGAGCCGTGGGCTAAGGCCCGTGCGCGTCATTGTGTGCCACTGGTCGCGGATACGCCCAGTATTCAGCCGCAAGGGCCGCGCGGCGGTCGTCTCGCTGCGCAGCGCCGGCACGTCAGGCGCCACGAAGCGGGCCTTGCGGTCGTTGGTAAAGAAGCTGCCGTCGGCAAAGACGCGCGGCTCGGGCGGCTTGCCGGCGCGCGCCGGCCACTGCACCGGCGCCATCGCCTCGTATTCCTCATCCGTCAGCGTCGCCAGCGCGCCGATGTCGAAATCGCGGCTGCCCTCGTTCTCGAACGCCGACAGCGCGGCGTGCTCGCGGAATACGTCGGCCGCGGAGTTGTAGTTGAAGGCCTGTGCAAAGCCGAGCCGCTTGCCGACCTCGCTCAGGATCCACCAGTCCGGCCTGGCCTCGCCGGCCGGTGCCATGAAGGCGCGCTGCCGCGAGATGCGCCGCTCCGAATTGGTGACGGTGCCCGACTTCTCGCCCCAGGCCTGCGCGGGCAGCAGCACATGCACGCCGGCATCGACCGTGTCGTTGGAGCGGACATTCTCGGAGACGACGAACAATTCGAGCTTCTTCAGCGCGGCGCGGACGAGATCGGCGTCCGGCAGCGACACCGCCGGATTGGTGCCGATCACCCACAGCGCCTTGATCTGGCCACGCGCGATCGCCTCGAACATCGCGACCGCCTTCAGGCCCTCATGGGTGGCGATATCTGGCGCCTTCCAGAAGCGGCGGACCCGATCGATCTCCGGCGGCGTGAAGCTCATATGGGCGGCGAGCTGGTTGGCGAGGCCGCCGACCTCACGGCCGCCCATGGCATTGGGCTGGCCCGTCAAGGAGAACGGCCCCATGCCCGGTCTGCCGATCCGCGCTGTCGCGAGATGGCAGTTCAGGATGGCATTGACCTTGTCGGTGCCCTGCGCCGACTGGTTGACGCCTTGCGAATACAGCGTGACGACCTTGGGCGTCTCGCGGAACAGCTTGAAGAAGGCGGCCACGTCCGTCTCGGACAGGCCGGTCGCGAGCGCGGTGGCGGCAGCGCTGCCAGCGAGGCTGCGGGCGCGCGCGAGCGTCTCGTCGAAGCCGCTGGTGTGGCGGGCAATGTAGTCGCGATCGAGCGCGCCGCTGTCGGCGAGATTCACCAGCAGGCCGGAGAACAGCGCTGCATCGGTGCCCGGCTTCAGGCCAAGGAACAGGTCCGCTTCGCTGGCGGTGTCGGTGCGGCGCGGATCGATGACGACGAACTTCGCGCCACGGCCCTGCTTGTTGGCGAGCATGCGCTGGTACAGCACCGGATGGCACCAGGCGGCATTGCTGCCGACGAAAACCAGCAGATCGGCCTGGTCGAGATCCTCATAACTCCCGGGCACGGTATCGCTGCCGAAGGCGCGGCGATGGCCGGCGACCGAGGAGGCCATGCACAGGCGCGAATTGGTGTCGACATTGGCCGAACCGAGAAAGCCCTTCATCAGCTTGTTGGCGACGTAATAATCCTCGGTCAGCATCTGGCCGGAGAGATAGAACGCCACCGCATCCTCGCCGTCGCGGGCGACGATGTGCTTCAGACGGCTCGCGACGTGATCGAGCGCATCGCTCCACGCCACCCGCTCCAGGCCGTGCTTGCAGCGGACCATCGGATACAGCAGGCGGCTCTCCAGCCCGAGCGTCTCGCCGAGCGCCGAGCCCTTGGAGCAGAGCCGGCCGAGATTGGCGGGATGCACCGGATCGCCCGAGATGGCGGCGCCGCCGCTGCCATCGGGCGTGGCGAGCACGCCGCAGCCGACGCCACAATAAGGACAGGCGGTGCGCACGGTGCGCAGCTTCGGATCGACAGTGGTCATCGTCGTGCGAATCCCCCTCACGCGGCCCTTGGCCGCGCCCCCGCGCGGCCGAACATCATCTCGGTCCGGATCGACGCAATCGGCTCGCGATTGCGGATCAGGTCGCGATACCAGAGCGCATCCTGCGTGTCGCCGATCAGCACGGCACCGGTGAGGCGGCCATCGGCGATCACGAGCTTCTTGTAGATGCCGCGCCTGGCATCATTGAGCACGATCGCCTCGCTGCCCGGGGCGCCGACGAAGTCACCGGCCGAGAACACCGCGACCCCGGACACCTTCAGATTGGTGGCGACCACGCTGCCCTGATAGGCCGCCTTGCGGCCCGCGAGATGCCGCGCCAGCACCCGCGCCTGCTCATAAGCGGGCTCGACCAGCCCGTAGCAGGTGCCGCGATGCTCGGCGCATTCGCCGAGCGCGGAGATGCCGGGCACCGAACTCTGCAGAGCGTCGTCGACGACGATGCCGCGATTGACCGCAAGCCCCGCCTCCCTGGCGAGCGCCACGTTGGGCCTGATGCCGGCCGCAAAGATCACCGCATCCGCAGCCAGGCTCCGCCCGTCGGCGAGTTCGACACGCTCGACGCGGAGCTCGCCATGGATCGCCGCCGTGCTCGCCTGCAGCAGAACCTCAATGCCTTTCCGCTCGACCAGCACTTTCAACAGCGCCGCCGCCGAGGCATCGAGCTGCCGCTCCATCAGCCGATCCATCAGGTGCAGCAGCGTCACCTTGGCGCCGGCACGCGCCAGGCCATAGGCCGCCTCCAGCCCGAGCAGTCCACCGCCGACCACGACCACGCGCGACTTCTTCGCAGCCAGGCTCAACAGCACGTCGGTGTCGCGGCTGTCGCGGAACGTATGCACCCCAGCCAGATCGGCGCCGGGCACCGGCAGCCGCAGCGGCAGCGAGCCGGTGGCCAGAACCAGGCGTGAGAACACCATGTTCTCTTCGTTCTCGACCTCCAACTCCCGGCGGCCGACATCGATGCGCGCGACCCGCGCGCCATATTTCAGCGTCACGCCGCGCTCGCGCCACCACGCCGCGGGCTTGAGCTCGATCTCGTGCGATGCCGCCTCGCCGGCCAAGACCGACGACAGCAGCACGCGGTTGTAGGCGAGCCGAGGCTCCTCGCCGACGACGGCGATCGCATAGCGACCGAGGGCGGTCTGCGACAGCTCCTCGACCAGCTTGGCAGCGGCCATGCCGTTGCCGACGATGACGAGCGGCTCACTCAACGGGCCTACTCCGCTGCCTGTGCGTTGCCATAGGCTTCCGAAATCATGTAGCCGGACAGCGTGCCGTAGGCCGCGGTCCAGGCTTCGGCGACCTCGGGGGTCCAGGCCTCGCCGAGCCCCTTTTCGAGCGTCCACAGCAGCGCGGCGCCGACCACCGGGTAGTGCTCGGGCTTGGCACCATAATTCACATGGCGCTTGGCGAGTGCGCTTGCCGCCGGCAGCACCGTGTCCAGGTTCGACAGGCCGCCGACCACCACCGCCAGCGTGCCCATCAGCTTCTTGCGCTGCTCGGTCAAATCCTCGGGAAACATCGCGCGCACCGGCGGCGCGACCTCGAACAGCCGATCGTAGAACAGCACGGCGGCCTGATCGGAGATCGGCGCGACCTTGGCGAAGCTCTCCTGAACGAGCGTGATCTGAGACGGGGTCATCGGCAATGCCTTCCTTGAAATGGACGAGAGCCTGTTGGTCGCCTCACGCGGAGAGTGGTTCGATCCACTCTCCGAATGTCTCCTGCGTCACGCGGCCTCGACGAAGCGGTGGCGCTCATAGAGGAATTCGAGCACCCGCTGTCGGCACTTCACATAGGTCGCGTTGGTCGCGAGCTCGAGCCGCTTGCGCGGCCGCGGCAGCGCGACCTCGAGCACCTCGCCGATATGCGCGCTCGGGCCGTTGGTCATCATCACGATGCGGTCCGACAGCAGCACGGCCTCGTCGACATCGTGGGTGATCATCAGGATGGTGTTGCCGAGCTTCTGATGCAGCGCCATCACCGAATCCTGCAGATGCGCCCGCGTCAGCGCGTCGAGCGCGCCGAACGGCTCGTCGAGCAGCAGCACTTTCGGCTCCATCGCCAGCGCCCGCGCGATGCCGACGCGCTGCTTCATGCCGCCGGAGATCTCGTTGGGCCGCTTGTCCTTGGCGTGCGCCATCTGCACGAGGTTGAGATTGTGCATGGTCCAGGCATCGCGCTCGGCGCGAGTCTTGGTCTTGGCGAACACCTTGTCGACGCCGAGCCGCACGTTCTCATAGACCGTCAGCCAAGGCAGCAGGCTGTGGTTCTGGAACACCACGGCGCGGTCGGGCCCCGGCGAATTGACCTCGCGCTCCTCCAGCAGAACGCCGCCTGACGTCGCGGTGGTGAGGCCGGCGACGATGTTGAGCATCGTCGACTTGCCGCAGCCGGAATGGCCGATGATCGAGACGTACTCGCCCTTCTCGATCGTGAGGTTGATGTCCTTCAGCACTTCGGTCGTGGTGGCGCCGCGGGTGAAGGTTTTGTCGACGTGATCGAGCTTCAGATAGGCCATGATCCAATCCCTCTCAGTTCGTCGCGGTGCCGCGGGTGACGACTTTACCGACGGTCGCGATCAGGCGATCGAGCACGAAGCCGATGATGCCGACATAGAACAGCGCCAGGATGATCTCGCTGATATGCGAGGAATTCCACGCGTCCCAGATGAAGAAGCCGATGCCGACGCCGCCGATCAGCATCTCGGCGGCGACGATGGCGAGCCAGGACAGGCCGATGCCGATGCGCAGGCCGGTGAAAATGTAGGGAGCGGCCGCGGGGATCATGATCTTGGCGAAGAACTCAAGCGGATTCAGCTGCACCACCGCGGCGACGTTGCGATAATCCTGCGGAATGTTGCGGATGCCGACCGCAGTGTTGATGATGATCGGCCACACCGAGGTGATGAAGATGACGAAGATCGCCGACGGCTGGCCATCGCGGAACGCCGCCAGCGACAGCGGCAGCCAGGCCAGCGGCGGGATCGTGCGCAGCACCTGGAAGATCGGATCGAGCCCGCGCATCGCCCAGACCGACTGGCCGATCAGCGTGCCGACCGCGACGCCGACGATGGCGGCGATGGCATAGCCGATCGCGACGCGGCGGAGGCTCGCCTCGAGATGCCAGAACAGGCCCTTGTCGATGCCGCCATGGTCGAAGAACGGATCGAAGATCAGCTCGCGCGTATCCGAAAACACGCGCGATGGCGGCGGCAGCGCCGAGCCGGCGCGGCGGCACAACAGCTCCCAGACGATGAGGAACAGCGCCAGCACGATCAGCGGCGGCACCACGCGCACGGCGGCCTCTCGGGCCATCTTCACATAGCGCTCAGCCTTCGGCGGCTGCTTCGGCGTCATCGTCACCACGGACGCAGAAGCGGCCGTGGGCGCGGGTGCCGTCGGCACGATCTTGGGCGCGTTATCGCTCGTCAACGCTGGCATGGACATCGGAAACCTTTCTCCGTGCAATGAGAGGAGCCGCGCGCAGCTCGCGCGCGGCGGGTCCTGATCAGGCGTCGACGCGCTTGATCGACAGCGACTTCAGATAGGCGGCGGGATCTTCGGGGTCGAACACCTTGCCGTCGAAGAACGTCTCCTTGCCGCGCGACTTGGAGGTCGGGATCTCGGCGGCGGCGACGTTCATGTCCTTGGCCGCCTCGCGCCAGATGTCCTCGCGGTTGACCTTGGCGATCAGCGCCTTGGCGTCGAAGCCCGCTTCGTATTTGCCCCAGCGGATGTCCTCGGTGATGAACCAGAGATCGTGGCTCTGGAACGGATAGGAGGCGAAGTCGCTCCAGTACTTCATGATATGAGGCGAGTTCTCGACCACCTTGCCGGTGCCGTAGTCGAACTTGCCGGCCGAGCGCCCCGCGACGTCCTCGACCGGGCAGTTGATCCACTGCCGCTTCGCCATGATGGTCGCAAGCTCCTGCTTGTTTTCCATCTTGTCGCACCATTGCTGGGCTTCCATGACCGCCATGGTCAGCGCCTTCGCGGCCTTCGGATATTTGTCGACGAAGGCTGAGCGCATCGCGAAGGATTTTTCGGGATGCTTGTTCCAGATCTCGCCGGTCGTCACCGCGGTGTAGCCGATGCCCTGGTTGACGAGTTGCGCATTCCAGGGCTCGCCGACGCAGAAGCAGTCCATGGTGCCGACCTTCATGTTGGCCACCATCTGCGGCGGCGGCACCACGATGGTCTCGATGTCCTTGTCGGGATCGATGCCCCCGGCCGCGAGCCAGTAGCGGATCCACAGATCGTGCGTGCCGCCCGGGAAGGTCATCGCGGCCTTCACGGCCTTGCCTGAGGCCTTCTTCTTTTCGAGAGCGGCCTTGAACGGCGCGGTGTCGAGGCCGAGCTTGAGGTCGGCATATTCCTTGGCGACGGAGATGCACTGCGCATCGAGATTGAGCCGCGCCAGGATGTACATCGGCGTCGGCTGATTGTTCTGCGTCACCTTGCCCGACGAGATCAGATAAGGCATCGGCGTCAGGATGTGCGCGCCATCGATGCCATTGCCTTCGGAGCCCAGCACGAGGTTGTCGCGCGTCGTCCCCCACGAGGCCTGCTTCTGCACGTCGACATCGGGCATGCCGTATTTGGCGAACATGCCCTTGTCCTTGGCGACGAACAGCGGGCCGGCATCGCTCAAGGCGATGAAGCCGAGCTTGGCGCTGGTGACTTCCGGCCCTGCGCCTTGCGCAAACGCTCCGCCAGGCAGGTTCAGCTTCGCCGCGGCGAGCAGCGCAGCCGTGCCGGCGCCGGCCCTGAGAAGCTGACGACGGCTGAGGCCGTTGCGGCGAGCAGGATTGGCAGTCTTCGTCATGAGTGCTGTCGTCCTTTGTCTGAAAAGCGCTCGATGGGTTGAAGGGCCCGTCCGCCAGTCGCCGATCGATCGCGCACAGGGGCGCGTTCCGAGGGATGCCTCGGAGGGGCAGCGTCAGATGTCGGATGGGGTTTGCGCAGACGGCATCGATGGCGTCAGAGCCATCTATTCAAGCTTTGTGCCAGCAATCGAATGAGCGGGAATTTCTATGAAAACAATAGCTTAGTCAAAATCACCAGCACCTGCGGATCATCGCAATCGCACGCAAAATTTGCGATTCGCCCACTTCCTGTGCGTTGCACAAAAAGTGGGCGCCTTCATTTATCCTACTCCGCTGCGGCCGTTGCGGGCTTCGCCAACATCGGTTGGGGAGCGGTGCCGGCGCCCGGCTTCATGCGGAATTCGTAGGTCATCAGGTGCCACGGAGAGGCTGCCAGCTTGCCGTCGGGCATCACCGGATCGGTCTGTTGACTCACCGTCGCGACCAACTCGTCCTTCACGCCGAAGACCACGTCACTATCGAGGTACGCATCGCCGCCGATGAAGACATGGGTGATCAGCGGCTCATAGCCCGCGGCATCCACCAGGAAATGGACATGGGCCGGCCGCATCGGATGTCGCTTGGTCGCGAGGATCAGCTGGCCGACCGGACCATCCGTCGGGATCGGATAGCTGCAGGGCAGGATGGTGCGGAAGAAGAAGCGTCCGTCCGCATCGGTGATGAACCGCGCCCGCGACGACGGGCCGTCCGCAGCATAGGCCGGCCGCTGTGAATCGTAGAAGCCTTCATCATCGGCATGCCACACGTCGACAGCCGCGCCCGCGAGCGGCGCGCCGGAAAGATCGGTGACGCGCCCCTGAACGAACATCTTCTCGCCCTTCAGGTTTGCGGAGATATCGGTGCCATGCGGCATCTGCCGATGCTCGCCGACGTAAAACGGGCCGAGCACCGTGGTCTCCGTCGCGCCGGCGCGCTCCCGGTGATTGATCGCGTCGACCAGCATGGACACGCCGAGCACATCCGACAACAGGATGAACTCCTGCCGGCTGGCGGTGCAGGTCTGTCCCGTCCGGGTCAGGAATTCGATCGCGGCGGCCCATTCGTCGAAGGTCAGATGGGTCTTGCGGACATAGTCGTGAAGCGAGGTCACGAGTTCCTGCAGCAGGAATTTCACGCGGCTGTCGGGCGTCTGGTCGAAGCTTGCGACGACCGCGTCGGTAAGCTCGGCTTCATTGAATTGGGTCATTGGCAGTCCTCCCGGCGGCTGACGCTACATCAGCCCGGCAAGCGCTGCCATTGGAGACCGGGCAATTTTCCGCTATCACCCGACTCCTCGCTTGCGCCAGGCCGCCACGCGCGCGGGCCACGAAAATCGAACGACAGCGGAGACGCCCGATGCTCGCCCCCACCCCCGCCTCGCCCGACACCGTCGGCATGTCCAAAGCCGCGCTCGACCGCATCGACGCCCATCTCAGGGACCGCTATGTCGAGGCTGGCCGCTTTCCCGGCACCCAGTTCCTGGTCTATCGCCGCGGCAAGATCGTGCATGCGAGTTCGCTCGGCTATGCCGATGTCGAGCGCAAAGTGCCGGTCAAGGATGACACGATCTATCGCATCTATTCGATGACCAAGCCGATCACCTCGGTCGCCTTCATGATGCTGGTCGAGGAAGGCAAGGTCGCGCTCGACGAGCCGGTCGCCAAATATATTCCGGAGTGGAGGAATCTCGGCGTGTTCGTCGCCGGCACCGCGCCGGCCTTCATCAGCCGGCCGCCGACGCGGCCGATGCTGATCGTCGACCTGCTGCGCCATACCTCCGGCCTCACCTACGGCTTCCAACAGCGCTCCAATGTCGATGCGGCCTATCGCGAGGCGAAGATCGGCGCCGTCGAAAAGGCCGGCACGCTGCAGTCGATGATCGACGATCTGGCGCGGATCCCGCTGGAGTTCTCGCCCGGCGAGGCCTGGAACTACTCCGTTTCCACCGACGTGATCGGCTATCTCGTCGGCAAGATCGCGGACAAGCCGTTCGAGCAATTTCTCAAGGAGCGCATCTTCGATCCGCTCGGCATGAACGACACCGACTTTCACGTCCCGGCCACGAAGGCGCACCGGCTGGCGGCCTGCTACTCGGCTGACGCCGGCGGCGCCTTGTCGTTTCACGCCGCCGACCGCAAAGGCGGCCTGACCTTGCAGGATGATCCCGCGACCAGCTCGTTCCTGAGCCCGCCCGACTTCATCTCCGGCGGCGGCGGCCTGTGCGCGACCACGGCCGACTATCTGACGTTCTGCCGCGCGCTGATCAATGGCGGCGAGGTCGGCGGCGTGCGGCTGCTCGGACCGAAGACCTTGAAGCTGATGACATCCAACCACCTGCCAGGCGGCGTCGACCTGCCGGCGCTGTCGCGGTCGATGTTCGCCGAGGCCGCCTATAACGGCATCGGTTTCGGCCTGGGCTTCTCGGTCACGATGGATCCTGCGAAGACATTGATTGCCGGCAGCCCCGGCGAATATGCCTGGGGCGGCGCCGCCTCCACGGCGTTCTGGATCGACCCGGCGGAAGAGCTGATCACGATCTTCATGACCCAGGTGCTGCCGTCGAATGCCTACCCGATCCGGCGCGAGCTGCGCACCATGGTCTATGCCGCCATCACCGAGAGCAATCTGTAGCAGCCAGACCGGGCACGGCGCCCGCTGATGGAACCGGGGATCGCCGCGCAATGAGCTTGGCGCGGGTGCGCCACTCTCTTATGCTGATGATGCAAACGGCTGCAGCCGCCGGGCCATGCGGATACAGCCGATGCAGCCTGACCACCGGGCCGTCATCGCCGATCGTCTCCGGGCCCAGCCTTCCTGCCGCCGATTGCGGTCCTACCGCTCATTGGAACCGTCATCTCAACGGGGCATCCGTGCCAAAGCTTTCCCTGCCGGTCCGGCTTGCTCTTCTGGTCGCAGGGACCACGCTGCCGCTCATCCTATTCGCCGGCGGCATCGTATTTCACAACTACATGCAGGACCGCACCGATGCCCGGCAGCGCGTGCTCGAGACGGTGCGCGCCATCCGCCTCACGCTCGATGCGGAGATGCAGCGGATGACGGGCGGCGTGCAGGTGCTGGCGCTGACGGATGCCTTGAAGACCGGCGACTTCGAGCGCTTCCGCCCGATCGCGATGGGCTTCCTCGAGCAGTACGGCAAGCACGGCACGATCCTGGTCGCTGACCGCGACGGACACCAGCTGTTTTCGTCGGCAACCACCGACACTGCCAATCTCCCCTTGCGCAGCAACCGCGAGATTACCAAACGCGTTTTCGAAACGCGCCAGCCGCAATATTCCGACCTGTTCTACGGCATCGTGAAGAAGAGCCTGATCGTCACGGTCGAGGTGCCGGTGTTTCGCGACGGCGAGGTGATCTACGATATCTCTTTCAGTCCGCCGATCGAGATGTTCCAGACCATCCTCGAGAAGCAGCGCCCGAGCGCCGATTGGACATTGTCGCTGCTCGACCGCCAGGCCGTGGTGTTCGCGCGCGTGCCGAATCCGCTCGAGACGATCGGCAAGCAGGCGTCGCCGTCGGTCTATGAACGCATGATCAGCGAGCACGAGGCGACGCTGTCGAGCGTGTCGTTGGAAGGCCTGCCGCTGCTGTCGAGCTTCACCCATTCGCCCCTGACGGGCTGGATCATCGGCGCCGGGATCAGCGAGACCTCGCTGGTGGCGCCGCTCTGGCGCAACCTCGCCATCACCAGCCTGATCGGCGGCATCATGCTGGCAATCGGCCTTGCCTTCGCGGTGCGGATGGCGACGACGATCGCCCGCGCCGAGATGCTGCATGACCTGCTCATCGAGGAACTCAATCACCGCGTCAAGAACACGCTGGCCATCCTGCAGGCCATCGCCGTCCAGACCTTCCGAAGCGCCAGCCGCTTCGAGCGCGAGAAATTCGAGGGGCGGCTGGGAGCCCTCGCCGAGGCCCACAACCTCCTGAGCAAGGAGAAGTGGCAGGGCTCCGAGCTGGAGGACGTGATCGGACGCGTGCTCAAGCCGTACCGGCTGAACACCCCTGAACGCATCCGGATCACCGGCCCCAAAGTGGCGCTGTCACCGCGCCTCGCCGTCGTCCTGTCGATGATCGTGCACGAGATTGCGACCAACGCCGCCAAATACGGCGCATTGTCCAACGACACCGGCGCAGTCGATCTGTCGTGGGAGCTCTTGAACCACGCCGATACGGCAAAGAAGCAGCCGGCACGGCTGAAGCTGACATGGCGGGAGACCG
This sequence comes from Bradyrhizobium denitrificans, assembly GCF_013179005.1. NCBI lineage: Bacteria > Pseudomonadati > Pseudomonadota > Alphaproteobacteria > Hyphomicrobiales > Nitrobacteraceae > Bradyrhizobium > Bradyrhizobium denitrificans. The sequence goes on from NZ_JABFDP010000012.1 coordinate 23,465, forward strand.
GCGGCCCGGTGGTCTCGGCCCCGATCCAGCGCGGCTTCGGCTCGCGCCTGATCGAGCGCAGCGCGCGCGATCAGCTCGGCGGCGAAGCCACGGTCGACTTCCTGCCGCCGGGCGTGATCTACACGATCACCTGCGCGCTCGACGATTAGATCATGATGCGTTTCCGCGGGACCGCATCATGATCGAATCTCTTTCTTTGAGCATGATCTTTTCGGAAAACCGGTTTCCACTTTTCCGGATCATGCTCTCACCGCAGCGGCGCCCGCTCAGCCGAACTTCTGCAGCGCCGGGAAGGTTTCGAGCAGCCAGATGCTGAAGGTCGAGACCGCGCCGGTCAGAAAGCCGATGCCGGTGACGATCATCAGGAGGCCCATCGCCCGCTCGACATTGACCAGATGGCCACGCATCCGCATGAACAGCGCCGAGAACTGCTCGATCATGAAGGCGGCGACCAGGAACGGAATACCGAGCCCGGCGGAGTAGATGGCCAGGAGGCCGGCGCCCTTGGCGACCGTTGCTTCGGCCGCGGCGATCGACAGGATCGCAGCCAGGATCGGACCGATGCAGGGGGTCCAGCCGAAGGCGAAGGCAAGCCCCATCACGTAGGCCCCCCACAGGCCGACCGGCTTCGGGATCGGCAACCTCCCCTCCCGCATCAGAAACGCAATCCGGGTGAGGCCCAGGAAGTGAAGGCCCATCACGATGATCACGATGCCGGCGAGGATCGACAATTGCTCGGACCAGGCCCGGATCAGGCCGCCGATCAGCGAGGCGCTCGCCCCCAGCATCACGAAGACGGTGGAGAAGCCCAGCACGAACAGGCCCGCCGAGAGCATGACGGCGCGCCGCGAGGCGGCCGGCGCCTCGTCGCTCTCGATATGCTCGATCGTGGCGCCGGTCAGATAGACCAGATAGGGCGGAACCAGCGGCAGGACGCAGGGCGACAGGAAGCTGACCAGTCCGGCAATGAAAGCAGCCGGTATCGATACGTTTTGGATCATGCGGGTCCCGCGATACACCCTCTTGGCGGCCTCGTGCCCAGGGCACTCCGCTTCATGCCGCCGTTATGAGGAATACGCAACACAGGGCCGGCAGGTGACGGCCAGAACCAGCGCACATCTCGAACGTCCGCAGCGACGGCGATCTCCCCTGCCGAGACGGTCCATCGTCTGACGAGCTTCGTTCAGCGCTCAAATTGAGGAAGATCGGCCTGACAAAGGGTCGGTCCCGATCTTGCCGCAGCAATTCGCTCCGGCTAGCCTTGCACCGCTGACCAGCTTCACAGCTTGATCACGGCAGATCACGACTTGGAACCGCCCCCCGTGCGCGCATCGCACCGTGCTACTTGACCAGCCTGAGCAAAGGTTGCCGGCGCTGCCCTGGCTGCGGCTTCGGATCGCGCAATTTCTCGGGGTTGTCAGCCTGAACCATTTCATTGCAGAGCGACTTGAGATCGTCTTCGCTCAAGCGGTTCAACTTCATGTGGAGGTCGAGGATGGCAACCGAGACCATATGCGCCGATTCGCGATTCCCGGCAGCAGTGAGCGCAGCGCGGCACTGCTCCAGAGTAGCGAGGACGGCAAGCATTTGTTCGTCTGAATTGGCCACAGGCGTCGTTCCGTTCTAGCGTCTGACGAGATGGAGCTGGAGAAGTCCCGCCCCGCGGATGGCACCCTGATTCGTCATCTCGTTCCTCCCCACGCCGTGTATGCGAACTCCACGTCGCTTCCGTCCCTGCTGTGGCAATCGGCGCCCCGATTTTCCACAACATCGCCGCGCAAGAGTCGATGATCGAAGATCGGAGTCCGCTGAGTCAACAACACGCAGCGTTCACCACGATAGCATGGCCCCTTGCCATCTTCGATTACCATTTCATTGCGGCCGAGGCAAAAACCGTCGATGCTCCGGTCGACTCGCGCTGCGCGTGCCCGCGTGATACTCGGCAGTTCCTGCCAAGCTTCTGCTGCTGGTAAAACCATGCTGCAGAGACTGCACGTCGCAGGGATCATGAATCGCCAATGTCTCAACCAACCGATGGCATCGAACCGGCCACCACGTAGTTTCTCGGTCATACTCTAGCAGGCGAGGAAAGCTTGTATGCGCGCTGCAGCGGAACGGGGCGTTCCTCAAAAGGAACGCCAGGAGGAAGCGGGATCTCATGCGACGGACGTGCCGGCAGAGATCAGCGACGCCTCGGTTGCGCTCCAGGGGCCGGGTGGCGACCAGATCGGTGATGCCGGTGCGGTGGGCGCACCAGCCGCTCGGGCGGTGAAGCCGGCTGCGCGAAGCCCGTCTGGGCGGGCAGCCCCGGCGAAAGCCGTAGCAGGCAAGCCGGCGCTGGCGAGCCTGACCGACTGGGACGCGGCCCGGATCTTCCTCGAGGTCGTCCGGGCCGGCAGCTTCCGTTCCGCCGCCGAACGTCTCACGCTGTCGATCAACGCGGTGCGCCGACGGATCGACGATTTCGAGCGGCAGATCGGCGCCACGTTGTTCACGCGCGACGTCCACGGGGCGCGGCTGACGGATGAAGGCGCGCTGGTCGTCTCCGCTGTCGAGCGCATGGAGACCGCCGCGTTCGAATTGCTGCGCGCCGGCGACGGGCTGGCCGGTGCGGCGTCCGGCGAGGTCCGCGTCGCGGTCACCGAGGGGCTTGGGACATTCTGGCTGGCGCCGCGCCTGGTCGAATTTCAGCAGAGCTTTCCGAATGTGCTGGTCGACCTGTATTGCGCGATGCGCTCGGCGGATGTCTCGCGACACGAGGCCGACGTGGCCATCCACCTCTCGCGGCCGTCCGCGCTCGATGTCAAGCTGGTGCGGCTTGGCCGCATGCATCTGATGTGTTTCGCGAGCGAGAAATATCTAGACGTGTATGGCGTTCCGAACACGATTGACGACTTGATGAAACATCGCTTGGTTCTGCAGGTCGCCGATGAAGCCGCTGCGAACGAAGCATTTGCCAGCATCTTTCCCGGCTTCGAGCAGCGGGACCTGATCGCGATGACCACCAACGTCTCGAGCGCCAACTACTGGGCCGTCGCCCACGGTGCCGGTATCGGGGTATTCCCAACCTATGCGAGCGCGCTCGGCGGAAAGATGATACCGCTTGAGGTTGAGTTGAAGTGGTCTTACGATATCTGGCTGTCCTACCATGCCACCACCGGCCGCATCCCGAGGGTGCGCCATATGATTGACTGGTTGGTGGAGGCTTTTAACCCTGGCAAATACCCGTGGTTTAAAGACGAATTCATCCATCCACGGCAACTTAAAACAGTATATATGGGTGAACCCCTGACCCATTTATTCGGGGGCTTTCCGATGGAAGGACGGCAAGACTAGTATGAACAAATCAGCGGCAAAGAAGATGAAGCAGCGCAGTGCCGGCAAGCCGGACATTGAGCTTGGCAAGCGCATTCGCCTGCGCCGGGTTGAACAGAAGATTTCGCAGGCAGAGCTCGGTGAAAAGCTCGGCGTGAGCTTCCAGCAGGTGCAGAAGTACGAGAAGGGCGTCAATCGCGTCGGCGCGGCACGCTTGCAGCAGATCGCGACGGCGCTCGATGTGCCCGTGACCTTCTTCTACGATGGCGACAACAAGGCCCGTGAGGTCGAGAGCCTGCTCTTCCTGGACAGCGCCTTCAGCCTGCGTCTGCTGCGCGCTTACAGCAAGATCAAGGATCAGACGGTGCAGCGTCAGCTCGTTGCCCTTATGGAATCGATTGCAGCGAACGAAGAATAGGCACAGCCGTCTGACCGGGTCAGACGCGCCTGCTGGTCGACGTGGGCCATCATCGCTCGAGGGCGCAACTTGGGGGCGCCAGGCGGTCAGCCAGCTCGGGCGGGTTCACTGCCTTTCCGAGGATTGCCTCAGTGGTTAATGTCAGCTGAGTGCAACGTCGATTACGTGTAACGTCGATTGAGTGCGATGACTGATCGACGCGGCCGGATGATCCGGCCCTTATCTCCGCTCGGCGAGAGCCGTGCGGTCTTACCTTTTTCATCCCTGCCGTCATAGGAAATGGCGGCCCGATTTTGTCGCGACTGATCTTGTCGCGTCCCGAAGGCGGCTGCCCGCCGCCAATGTGCTGGAAACGCCATGCCGATCGCCGCCGGGGACTCCATTGCCTTCGCCGAAGGCAAGATCCTGATGACCCATGCGGGAGATGGCGTCGGCGTCGTCACCTTCAACCATCCGGACAAGCGCAATGCGATGTCGCTGGAGATGTGGGACGGGCTCGGCCAGGCCCTGATCGCCTTGCGCGACAGCACCGACATCCGCGTTGTGGTGCTGATCGGCGCTGGCGACAAGGCGTTTGTATCCGGCGCCGACATCAGCCAATTCGAACAGAGCCGGCACAACGCCGCGGCCTCCGACGCCTATGCGCAGCGAAGCGCCGTCCAGCGGGCATTGCTGGCGAACTACCCCAAGCCGACCATCGCCTGTATCCGCGGCTTCTGCCTCGGTGGCGGCCTGCAGATCGCGATGCTCGCGGACATGCGCTTCGCCGCCGAGGACAGCCGGTTCGGCATTCCCGCGGCCAGGCTCGGCATCGCCTATGGCTATGACGGCCTGCGCAACCTGGTCTCGCTGGTCGGGCCGTCGCAGGCGCGGCTGCTGCTGTATACGGGGATGCGGATCGACGCCCATGAAGCGCTGCGGATCGGCCTGATCGACCGGATGATGGGCAATGAGGAGCTGATGCCGGCGACGCTCGACATCGCCCGCACCATCGCCGGCAATGCGCCGCTGGCGGTTCAGGCCGCCAAGATCACGATCGCCGAAGTGCTGAAGGACGAGAGCGGCCGCGACATGGCTGCCATCAAGCGGATCGGCGACGCCTGCATGGATTCTGAAGACTTCCGCGAGGGCCGCCGCGCCTTCATGGACAAGCGCAAGCCGGTCTTCAAGGGACGATAGATCATGATGCGTTTCCGCGGAAACGCATCATGATCTTTCCTCCTTGTTTGAGCATGATCTTTTCGGAGAACCAGTTTCCACTTGTCCGGATCATACTCTAAAGCGCCTCCAGCACCGCCTTGGTGACCTCGACCGTGCCGGCACTGCCGCCGAATTCGAACGGCTTGAGACCGGACGCATACACCTTGTCGACCGCCTGCTCGATCCGCTGCGCCGCCTCGGCCGCGCCTTCGATGCCGCGCGTGTCCGCCAGCCAATCCAGCATCATCGCGGCCGACAGGATCATGGCGGTCGGGTTGGCCTTGCCCTGCCCCATGATGTCGGGCGCGGTGCCGTGGCAAGGCTGAAACACGGCATGGCGATCGCCGATATCGGCCGAGGGCGCCATCCCCATGCCACCGATGAGGCCGGCGGCGAGGTCGGACAGGATGTCGCCGAACATGTTCTCAGTGACCAGGACGTCGAAATCCCAGGGACGCTTCACCAGCATCAGCGCGCAGGCGTCGATATAGAGCCGCTCCGCCTTCACGTTCGGATGGAGCTCAGCGACCTCGTCGAAAATCTTGCGGAAGTAGGCGAAGGCCTTGAAGACATTCGCTTTATCGACGCAGCCCAAAATGCCGGAACGGCCACGGGCCCGACGCCGCTCGGCGAGCTTGAAGGAGAAGTTGAAGAGACGCTCGGAGGTCTTGCGGGTGATGACGAGCGTCTCGCGCGCCTCCTCATGTGTCACCACACCTTTGCCCATCGAGGCGAACAGGCCCTCGGTCGACTCGCGGACGACGACGAAGTCAATGCCGCGCTCCGCGGCGCCGACGATCGGGCTCGGCACGCCCGGGATCAGCCGCGCCGGCCGCACCCCGGCATAGAGATCGAAGTGGAAGCGCAGCTCGATCTGCGGCGCGATCTCGGTGTTGTCGGGGTAGCGCACCGAGGGCAGGCCGCAGGCGCCGAGCAGGATCACGTCCGCCTGTTCGCAGAGACGGATCGTGGACTCGGCGATCGACACGCCGGTCGCCAGATAATTGCCGGCGCCGGCCTGGGCTTCCGTGAAGCGGAACGCCAGGCCCGCTTTGGCCTCGACCTTGCGCAGAACTTCAAGAGCGGGCGCCATGACCTCGGGCCCGATGCCGTCGCCGGGCAGAACTGCGATGTGAAGTGAATTGGTCGAGGACATATTTTCTTCGCAATGTGAGTGAGTTGGCGACGTCATTGCAAGCGAAGGACGCAATCCAGAGCCCAGCTTGAGACGCTGGATTGCTTCGCCGCTTCGCTGCTCGCAAGGACCAGAGGAGTCGAGACTTAAGGCGTCAGCACCGCGCGGCCGACCAGCTTGCCCGACTGCAGCTCGCGCAGGGCGTCGTTGGCCTTGGCGAGCGGCATCGGGGTGACCGGGATCGGTGTAATGTTCTTGGCGCGGACGAGGTCGAGCAGCTCCTTTGTCTCCCTGAGATTGCCGACATAGCTGCCCTGGATCGTCACGGCCTTGATCGGAATAAGCGGCAGCGCCCATGGCGCGCCGCCGCCGAACAGGCCGACGATGACGAGCTTGCCGCCCTTGGTCAGACAGTCGAAGCCGAGTTGCGCGGTGGCGGCATTGCCGACCAGGTCGATGACGGCCCGGATCGGCTCGCCTGCCGCCTTGGTCAGTTGCTCCAGCGCATCCGGCGCCTTGCCGTCGACGGCCGCGAGCGCGCCCGCCGCCAGCGCCGCCTCGCGCTTGCGGGCATCGATGTCGACGACGATCGCTCCCTTCCCGCCCATGGCCTTGAGCAGCGACAGCGCCATCAGGCCGAGGCCGCCGGCGCCGAAGATCACGATCGGCGTGTCCAGATCCTTCTCGATCTTCTTCAGCGCGCTGTAGGTGGTGACGCCCGAGCAGGCATAGGGCGCGGTCGTCACCGGATCGAGCCCCTTGAGATCGATCAGATGGCGCGGATGCGGCACCGTCATGTGGTCGGCATAGCCGCCATCGCAATAGACACCGAGCGAGGCCGGCTTCAGGCACATATTTTCATCGCCGGCCAGACATGTCGCGCATTTGCCGCAGCCGATCCAGGGATAGACCAGCGCGACGTCGCCGACCTTCAGCCCGCCCTTCTCCGCCTCGGTGACATCGGGTCCGAACGCCACGATCTCCCCGGCGCTCTCATGTCCCATGGTGCGCGGCAACGACACGCCGCGATCCTTCAGCGACAGCGGCTTGCGGCCATGGCCGAGATCGTAGCCGCCTTCCCATATGTGCAGATCGCTGTGGCAGACCCCTGCTGCCTTGACCTTGATCAGCACCTGCTTGCCGAACGGCTGCGGCGTCGGCTCGTCGACCTCGGTCAGCGGCGCGTTGAAATCGGTGACCTTGAAGCTCTTCATCTTTCACTCCCGTGGTCCGGTATGACCGGACAGCGCCATCACGGGACGAGCGGCGACGGCTCGCGCGGGCAGCGCGGCCTCGACAGATCCTCCCGACAGACGCGCGTCCGGCTGGTCCGCACCGTTCTTGCAATCCCGCGACATTGGCCGGAAACGAGCAGAGCGGCAAGGCCGCGCGCATGGCGCGCGATCATGGCTGCCCTGCAGCCTTTCGCCTCACCAAGCTCGGCCTTGTCTCATGAAGCTCGACCTTGTCTCAGCCTTGGCCGGTGTCGATCGCGCCGACCTCGCGAAGAACATCGGCCGTGTGCTCACCGAGGCTCGCCGCACGCGCTCCCGCCGCGACCCTCGCTTCCGACATCCGAAACGGCAGGTTGACCACCTTGAAGCTGCCGGCCGCGTCCGTCACCTCGGCCAATGCGTCACGATGGGCGAGCTGCGGGTCGGCAAGCGCCTCGGCGACGCTTCGATAGGCCGAGCTCGGGACCCCGCCCGCGCTCAGTGCCGCGACACATTCGGCCGTCGTGAGCCCGCTGGACCAGGCCTCGACGCCATCCACGAGATCCCCCCAATGACGGCGACGGTCGGCGTAGCGGGCAAATCTGGGATCCTCGACCCAGGCGGGCCGGCCGATGACGCCCATCAGGTTCTGGAACGTCTTCTCGCTGGCAACCGCAATCATCACGTAGCCGTCGCGGGTTTCAGCCGGACCAAACGGCGGGCGCTGCGGCGGCTCGACCGCGAACTGGGCGCCCTGGATCTCGTTCAGGGTGAGGCTGAGCATGGATTCGAGCATCGAACAGTCGATATGCTGGCCGCGTCCGGTGCGCTCGCGCTGATAGAGGGCGGACGCGATGGCGCCGAACGCGTAGGTGCCGGTCACCACGTCGGCATGGTAGATGCCGCAATAATCCGGCCGGCTGCGGCCGGGCTGGTAAGCAAGATGCGCCATCTCGTAGCCGGATGCGGCATGGATCACCGGGGCATAGGCCGGGAGTTCGGCCGATGGGCCGGTCTGGCCGTAGCCGGAGATCGAGCAGTAGATCAGCCGCGGGTTCAACTCACTCAGCGTTGCATAAGCAAGGCCGAGCCGTTGCATGACCCCGGGCCGGAAATTCTCAACCAGGATATCGGCCGTTGCGACGAGCCGACGCACCGCCTCCACATCCGCTGAACATTTCAGATCGAGCACCACGCTCTTCTTGCCGACGTTGAGCTGACCGAAAGCCGTGGAGCAGCCATGCCGGACCGGCGGGCGGGTGCGCATGGTTTCACCTTCCGCTGACTCGATCTTGATCACCTCCGCCCCCATATCAGCAAGCATGCGGGCGCAATGCGGGCCGGCGATGGTGGTCGAGAAGTCGAGGACGCGGAGCCCCTCGAAGCATCCTGTCAAACGGCTCTCATCGTTTCCAGTTAGACTCACCCTCGCAGCTCCTTGGTTCTGATTCTTCGCGTTGATGGCCGGTTGGACAGTTTGCCGCGCCCTCACGGATTCACGAAGCGTAAGCCATGCAACGCGGTGCGCCTCGCTTCTAGATCGAACCATTCGATCTCGAAAGCGTTTCGCCTCTCGCCGCAGTGCGGCACGACTTTCGTTGACGGCTATATTTGGACCTTTTCTTGCATAGGACGGTCATGGGGCTTGATCGAGGACATCTCTTGCGGGTTCTGTTCGTTACAACCGAAATGGACGATTTCGTCCGGGTGGGCGGACTGGCGGCCGTTTCAGCCGCACTGCCCCGGGCACTCCGCTCTCACACTGACGTCAGGATCATGCTGCCCGGCTACCGGGACGTGATCGAACATCTCACTCACATCGAGATCGTCGGCCAATGCGCAGCCCTGGCGGAGATGCCGGCCTGCTCGCTCGGACGATCATCGACGCGCGACGGCCTGCCGGTCTACGTCCTGCTCTGCGACGAGCTGTACGACCGGCCCGGCAACCCCTATGGCGACGAGAGCGGGCAGGACTGGGCGGACAATGACATCCGCTTCGGCCGCCTTGCCGCTGCGGCTGCCGAGCTCGCCGCAGGCACCCTGGACAAGAACTGGGCAGCTGACCTGGTGCACGCCAATGATTGGCAGGCGGCCCTCGTGCCGGCCTATCTCGCATGGCGCGGGGTCGCGGTTCCCTCGATCCTGACCATCCACAACCTGGCCTATCAGGGCCTGTTCCCGCGGGAGTCGCTGCGGAGGATCGGCGCCCCGGAATCATCGTTCCACATCGACGGCCTCGAATTCTACGACAAGCTGTCGTTTCTCAAGGGCGGCCTGGTCTATGCGTCGCATCTCACCACGGTCAGCTCCACCTATGCCCAGGAGATCACCACCTCCGAGCTGGGCTGCGGCCTGGAGGGCCTGCTGCGTCAGCGGTCGAATGCGCATGAGCTGACCGGGATCCTCAATGGCATCGATGAGAGCTGGGATCCGCGCTACTGCCAGCAGCTGGCGCAGCCCTTCGCCGCCGGGGATTGGGAAGGCAAGAAGGCCAACGCGGACTATGTCCGCAAGCAGTTTGGGCTCGCGGTGTCGCGTGGACCGATGTTCGGCATCGTCGCACGTCTCGTACATCAGAAGGGCATCGATCTGGTGCTGGAAGCCGCGGACGAGATCGTCGGGGCGGGAGGCCAGATCGTCGTCACCGGAACAGGCGAGCCGGCGATCGAGCGCGCATTGTTGGAGGCCCATCGCCGCCGGCCGGATGCGATCGGGGTTGCGATCGGGTTCAACGATGCGCAAGCGCGGCGCATCTTCGCAGGCAGCGACTTCACCCTGATGCCGTCGCGCTTCGAGCCGTGCGGCCTCAGCCAAATGTACGCGCAGCGGTTCGGCTCGCTGCCGATCGGCCATCAGACCGGCGGATTGGCTGAAACGATCACCGACGGCGAGACCGGCTTCCTGTTCGAAAAGCCGTCGGCGGAGTCGTTCCTCGGCGGCGTGAAACGCGCCTTCTCGGCTTTCACGCGGACGGAGCAATTGAACGCGATGCGACTATCGGCGATGGCGCGCTCCTTCAGCTGGGATCTGTCGGCAGCCTGCTACAACGCGCTGTACCGAAAGATGCTGACATCCGCGTAACGCACGAAGGCCCAGACGATCTCCGGGCCTTCTGTTTGTGGATCGGACCTGTCGGACGCCGCGAAGCTATCTCAGGCGGCGCGGACAGCCTCCAGGAAATTGCCAACCTCGCGCTTGAGCCGGTTGGAGTCGCCGGCGAGCGATTTCGCCGACGACAACACTTCGGCCGATGCCGAGCCGGTCTGAGCGGCCCCCCGCTGCACGTCCGTGATGTTGGCTGAGACCTGCTGGGTCCCGGTGGCGGCCTGCTGCACGTTGCGGGAAATTTCCTGGGTCGCGGCCCCCTGCTCCTCGACGGCCGCAGCGATCGCCGAGGCGATCTCGGCCAGCCGCTCGATCGTGGTGCTGATCGACTGGATGGCATTGACCGATTCCTGGGTGGCCGCCTGCACCCCGGAGATCTGCTGCGAGATCTCGTCGGTCGCCTTGGCAGTCTGCTCGGCCAGCGCCTTCACTTCGGTCGCCACCACTGCAAAGCCGCGGCCGGCCTCGCCGGCCCGGGCCGCCTCGATCGTGGCGTTCAGGGCCAGCAGGTTGGTCTGGCCGGCAATGGTGTTGATGAGCTCGACGACATCGCCGATGCGGGCGGCAGCCTGCGACAGCTCGGCGACGCGGCCGTTGGTCTGGCGCACCTGCTGCACGGCATCGCCGGCCATGCGGGCCGAGGCCTGGACCTGGCGGCTGATCTCGGTCACGGAAGAGGACAGCTCCTCGGTGGCGGAGGCCACCGATTGAACGTTCGACGAGGCTTCCTCGGAGGCCGCCGCCACGACGGTGCTGAGTTCCTTGGAGCGGTTCGCGGTGTTGGTCAGCGTATCCGCCGAGATTTCGAGTCCGGACGCGGCCGACGAAACCGTATTGACGATGTCGGCGATCGTCGCTTCGAAATTGCGGGTCAGCGTGTCGAGCCGACGGGCGCGATCGATCTGCGCCTGCGCATCGCGCTGCGCCGCCTCATCGGATTCCTTCTTGGCGATCAGGGCATCCTTGAACACCTTGAGCGCGCGCGCCATCGCGCCGATCTCGTCCTTGCGCGACTCGCTCGGAATATCCGCGCCCAATTCGCCATTGGCCAGCCGGAGCGTCACGCCGGTCAGTCCGACCAGCGGCCCGATGACGCCGCGCACGACCCCGACGACCACGGCCGCGGACACGATCGCGACCAGAAGCACGATGCCGAGCGCACCGAACAGGCGCAGCCGCGCCGCGTCGATGGCCTTGTCGATCGCCTGATGCGCCGATGTCAGCGCCGCGTCGCGCAGCACGATGACGTTGTTCAGCATCGGCGTGGTCCAGCGGCCCCACTCCTCCGCGGTGACCGGGGACGGCTGTCCGTCGCGCGCGGCCGTGACGATCTGCCGATAGCGGCGCTCGCCCTCGCCCATCAGCGTCGAACGCACATGCTCCAGCGCGGCGGCAACCGCCGGCGTGTCACGGACGCTGCGCGCTGCGAGCTCGATCTGCTGCCAGAGCAGGGTCACCTGGCCGCTCTGCTCCGTGACCTCGGCAAGACGGGCGGGCGTCCAGTTCTGGTTCTGGATGAAGAAGCGCAGCACCGCGGAGCGTGCACCGTTGACGGTGCGCATCGATTGCGACAATTGCGCCAGCTGGCCCGACGGCAGCAGGTTCTCGACATCGCCGCCGACGCGCGACAGCTCGATCGCGGTCTCGTCGATGGAGGCATTGAGAGCTTCCGCAGCGCGTCCCAGTCCGTCGGTGGTGGCCGCCTGGATATTCGCGGGACGTTGCGCGGCAGGCAACGGAACGGCGCCGCGCGCCGCGGATCGAACATCACGGAGCGTCCGCTCGGCCGAGTCGATGTTGTTGGTCGAGAGGCTCGCGATCTGGGCGGCGGTCTTGGCCTGCGCCAGCGCCTCGTCGGTGGTCGCAATCGCCTTGTCCAGCTTGGCGATGTCGTCGGCCGAGGCCGCCGCGCCGGCGGCGAGCAGATTCCATTGGCTGCGCTCCAGCGGGATCTGGGCGTTCACCTTCATCACCAGCTCGAAGGCGTTGAGGACGCGGGCGGCCTGCTCACGCTTGCGCAGATCGCCCCATCCGCCCCACGCCAGGACGCAGGCGAAGACCATCGCAAACACGCCGGTCAACAGATTGCCAGCGAGGATCTTCCATTTGAGACTGACCGCCCCGGTGTCTGCTTGAAATGTCTCGCTTCGCATCGTTCCACGCTCGGACATCGGCCGTTCCTAATCGTCATCGATGGTTCGGCGGCTCACGGCGCACCGGGGCGACTGCACAGCTCTGCAAGATTCCGCTGCCGCATGGCCGGTCGACCGGCAGCAGCAAGGGCGTCGCCTTGATGATTAAGAACAAACTACAACTAATCCCTTAAGCCGAGCGGATCAGCCGGTATCCTGATGGGAGTTTCGGGCTTTCGGGCCTTAGCGAATAGGAGGGAAGCTCACAGCGCAGCGGATCGCTCAGCCCGAACGGGAAGGACGCACCACACTTTAGGTGATGCCGCAACGCAACTCTCGCAGTAGTTGACCTGCGACCGGCCTCCGAATCTGCAGGCACACCTGCGGGTCAAAGCGTGGCCGTCACTCAGGGCCGGCCCGGAGCGGCCTCCGGCTGAGCCGGCGCCGGCTCATCGTCATCGGCGATGGCGCGCCACGCCGCGCCTTCGAGATCCTCATACTGGCCGCTCTTCAGCGACCAGAGGAAGCCGACCAGGCCAGCCAGGCCGAGCGCCAGCGCCAACGGCACGAGAATGATCATCACTTCCATGACACCGCCTCCCCGGCGACCTTGCGGGCGCGCAGCGCATTCAGCATGACCAGGATCGACGAGCCCGACATCGCCGCCGCCGCGATCAATGGCGTGACGAGACCGCTGATCGCCAGCGGCACGGCCAGCACGTTATAGCCGACCGCAAGCCACAGATTCTGCCGCATCAGATGCAGCGCCTTGCGCGCATAGTCGACAGCGGCGAGCACCGGCGCCAGCGGACGGCCGAGAAACACGAGATCGGCGGTAGCCTGGCTGAGATGCGCGGCCGAGATCGGCGACATCGAGACATGCGCGGCGGCGAGCGACGGGGCGTCGTTCATGCCGTCACCGACCATCATCACCTTGACGCCGGCGCGCTTCAGCTCCTCGATCCGCGCGATCTTGTCGGCCGGCGTGACGCTGGCGCGCCACTCATCGATGCCGAGCGCCTTGGCGGCGGCGGCGACGGCCGCCTCACGATCGCCCGACAGGATCTCGACCTTGATGCCGCGACGCTGCAGGCCGGCGACGATCTTGGCCGCGTTGGGACGCAGCCCCTGGCGCACCGAGAACAGGAAGGTGTCGCTGCCACGACGGAAGGCGACGACGGAAGCCTCGGGATCGAGATTGGCATTCTGAACCGCGAGCGCCTCGGCGCCGCAGAAGGCCGGCCGTCCCAACCTGATCTCGACGCCGTCGATCACGGCACGCACGCCCTGCCCCGGTTCCTCGACCGCGCCCATCAGCGGCGACCGTGCCTTCGCGGCCTGGGCGACGGCGGCGGCCACCGGATGATGGCTCGACAGCGCGAGCTGCCCCGCGAGAGCGAACACATCGGCCGGAATGTCGGCCGCGTTGACCACTTCAAGCTCGGGCAAGGTCAGCGTGCCGGTTTTGTCGAAGATGACGTGCTCAGCCTCGGCAAGGCGCTCGATGGCATCGCCCGCATTGAGCAGCACGCCCGACTTGAACATCGCGCCAGACGCGACGGTCTGCACCGTGGGGATCGCAAGACCGAGCGCGCAGGGACAGGTGATGATCAGCACGGCGATGCCGGTGACAATGGCATCATGCCAGCTCGCCCCAGCCAGAACCCAGCCCAGCACGGTCAGCGCGGCGGTCGCATGCACCACTGGCGCATAGAGCCGCGAGGCGCGGTCGGCCAGTCGCATGTAGCGCGAGCGGGCCTGCAGCGCATTGTCGAGCAGGCGCGTGATCTCGGCCAGCAGCGTGCCTTCGGCCGCCGCGGAGACACGGACGCGCAAGGTGCCGGAGATATTGAGCGAGCCGGCATAGACGGCGGTGCCCTGCTCGGCCGGCACGTAGAGCGTCTCGCCGGTGATCAGGCTCTGGTCGATCTCGGAGCGGCCCTCGACCACCACGCCGTCGACGGCGCAGCGCTCGCCCGGACGCAGCAGCACCAGATCGCCGGCGCGGATCGCCGCGACCGGCACCTCGGAAATCTCGTCGGCGCCGATGAACTTGGTCGCGGTCTCGGCCTTCAGGGCCGCGAGATTGCCGGCGACCGCACGCGTCCGCCGCCGCATGTTCTGGTCGAGATAGCGGCCGACCAGAAGGAAGGTCAGCAGCATGATCGCGGCGTCGAAATAAGCATGCTCGGCGTGATGGAAGGTCTCGACGAGCGACATGCCGAGCGCCAGGATCACGCCGATGCAGATCGGCACGTCCATATTGACGTTGCCGCTCTTGAGCGCGCGCCAGGCGGAGCGGAAGAAGGGCTGGCCGGCATAGGCCACGGCCGGCAGCGCGATCACCGCCGACAGCCAATGGAAAAAGTCACGCTGCTCGGGCAGCATGTCGCTGACATTGCCGGACCACACCGGGACCGACAGCATCATCACATTCATGGTCGCAAACGCCGCGACACCGAGACAGCGCAACAGAAAGCGCGACTCCTCGGCTTCGGTGGCCTCGGCGCTCGCCTTCTCGAACGGATAGGCCTTGTAGCCGAGCTCGGCGAGGCGATCGATGAACTTGGCCGGGTCCAGCGTGCCCTGCTTCCATTCCAGGGCGACGCGGCGATCGGTGAGATTGACGCGCGCGAGGGTCACGTCGGGCAGCGCCGACAAGCCGCGCTCGATCTTGGCCATGCAGCCGGCGCAGCTGACGCCCTCGACCGCAAGGTCGATGTGCTTCAGGCCGGCGCCAAGATCCTTGACGTAATGCGAGAAATCACGCGTCACATGCATGGTCGGACGTCCTTCAGTTCAGCAGCACGCGATTCTTGGACAGGAACAGCCGTCGGCCGCTGGAATCGCCTTCGAGCACGAGGTCCCACTGCCC
The DNA here is from genome assembly GCF_013179005.1 of Bradyrhizobium denitrificans. Classification (NCBI taxonomy): domain Bacteria; kingdom Pseudomonadati; phylum Pseudomonadota; class Alphaproteobacteria; order Hyphomicrobiales; family Nitrobacteraceae; genus Bradyrhizobium; species Bradyrhizobium denitrificans. The sequence continues at coordinate 38,859 of NZ_JABFDP010000012.1, forward strand.
GGGTGCGATCGCCTCAGCCGTGCCGCGATAGATGCCGATGCCGATCTCGGCGAGCTCGACCTCCTGGTCGGCGCGCTTGTCGGCGGGCCGCTCGAGCCGGCCCTGGAATTTCACGCCCGAGAGCGGATTGCCGCTGGCGTCACGCGCATTGACCTGCACCACGGCGGCACCGCTCGCGCCGCGCTCGATATGCGCCTCGACCTGCCAGCGCCGCGCCTCCTGGTCGCGCGCCGCCGCGATCTCCTTCTCGTAGCCGAGGCTCGCGGTATAGGCGCTGTCGACATCGGTGCCCGGGAGGGTCGAGATCGCCATCTTCATCATATAGACGTTGACGCCGATCACGGTCCCGAAGAAGCCGAGGAGCATGGCGAGCACCATGCGGCCGGTCAGCGGCTTGGATCGATCGGAACGGCTGGCCATTGGCGGGCTCCTTCGGCGCGTTAGGGACTGACGAAATTGTCGGTGGCGGCGGCGACGACGCCGAGACCGATATCGGTGACGTGGAACTTTACCGGGATCGACTTCTCGGGATTGTTTTCCTCGGGCGCGGTCACCAGTAGGCGAAGCTCCTCGGTCTGGTCGCGCCCGACCACGATCATCGGACGATCCGGCGTCACCGAATCGGCGCCGACGACATGAACCGTCGCATTCGCCGGCCCCTCGATGTCGATGGCGATGACGCGATCGAAGCCATGCTTGTTGAGGACGCGCACCGTATAGGCGTTGCGGATCGAGCCGTCGGACAGCTTGATCGCCACCGGATTGCGATCGTGCAGCACGTTGACCTCGAGCAGCGAGCGGGTCGCGAGCTTGTAGACCATCGCGCCTCCGACCACGGCGATGATCGCGGCATAGGCGACGGTGCGCGCGCGCACGAGCTTGTAGACCGGCGGCTTGCCTTCCTGGCGGCGGTGGATGTTGATGTCATTGTCGTAGCCGATCAGCCGCGTCGGGCGGCCGATCTTGGTCATCACCGCATCGCAGGCGTCGATGCACAGGCCGCACTGAATGCAGTCCATCTGCGCGCCGTCGCGAATGTCGATGCCGGTGGGACACACCGCCACGCATTGCTTGCAATCGATACAATCGCCGGCGGGCTGGCCCAGCGCGCGCAGCTCGGCCGCCTTCTTGACCGACATGCGGCTCTCGCCGCGGTCATAGCGATAGGTGACGTTGAGCGCCCATTCGTCGGTCAGCGCCGCCTGGATGCGCGGCCAGGGACACATATAGACGCAGACCTGCTCGCGCATGAAGCCGGCGAGCGTATAGGTCGTGGCGGTCAGGATGGCGATCCAGATATAGGCCAGCATCGGCCCCTGGAAGGTGACGAGGTCCTTCACCAGGGTCGGCGCGTCGCTGAAATAAAGCACCCAGGCGCCGCCCGTCCACCAGGCGATCATCAGCCAGATCGAATGTTTGAGCACCAGCTCCGAGATCCGCTCCAGCTTCATCGGATCGCTGGAGGCATCCTTCTTCATGCGCTCGCGGCGATCGCCCTCGATCAGTCGCTCCACGGCATAGAACAGGTCCGTCCATACCGTCTGCGGACAGAGATAGCCGCACCAGATGCGGCCGCCGATCGCGTTCATCAGGAACAAACCGATCGCGGCGATGATCAAGAGGCCGGTGAAATAATACACCTCCTGCGGCCACAGTTCGATGAAGAAGAAGTAAAAGCGGTGATTGGGAAAATCGATCAGCACCGCCTGGTCCGGCGCGCCTAGGCCGCGATTCCAGCGCACGAAAGGCAGGAAATAATAGACGCCGAGACAGAAGCCCATCAGGCCCCATTTGATCCGGCGGAAGGTGCCCGAGACGCTCTGCGGATAGACCTTTTTGTGCGCAGCATAGAGCGGACCGTAATCGTCCACCGGTTGCAGGTCTTCGGGCTTTACCGTCTGGTTCATGGCAGGCGCGTCATGGCTGGGGTCTTCTCGCAGTTGCGGCCGAAGGTATGCCCACCTCCGGCCGCTCAGTTGATCCAGCTCAATTGAAGGGAACGTTCCGTTGGATTTCCGTTACTTTCCTCCACCCAGCGAGTGGACATAGACCGCCATCGCCTTGATCGTGGTCGGGTCGAGCCGGCCTTCCCAGGCCGGCATGACGCCGGCGCGACCATTGGTGATGGTCTCGATCAGGGTCGCCTCGTCCGAGCCATAGAGCCAGATCTTGTCCGTGAGGTTCGGCGCGCCGACCTCCGGATTACCCTTGGCATTGTCGCCATGGCAGGCGACGCAGTTCTCGGCGAAGATCTTGGCGCCCGCCTTGGCGTCGTAGCCCTGCCGGGTCGGCAGGCCCGCCAGCTCGCGGACATAGTTGGCGACCGTGACGATCTCCGCCGGCTTCAGGACACCGTCCTTGCCGAAAGCGAGCATCTGGCCTTCACGGGTCTTCGGATGGCCCGAGCGCACGCCGTACAGCAGGGTCTGCTGGATCTGCTCCAGCGAGCCGCCCCACAGCCAGTCGTCGTCGTTCAGGTTCGGGAAGCCCTTGGCGCCGGCCGCACCCGTGCCGTGGCAGGCGGCGCAATTGTCGCCGAACACGGTCTTGCCCTTGGCGCGCGCCAGGGCGAGCATCTGCGGGTCCTTCTCGATGTCGGCGAGCGAGGCAGTGGCCAGCGCCGCCATCTTGGCGCCGCGGATCTTCTCGAGATTGGCGAGCTCGACCGCCACGTCCGCGCGGGACGAGTAGCCGAACAGGCCCTTGGTGTTGCTGGAGATGGTCGGCCAGGCCGGATACACGATCCAGTAGCCGATCGCCCAGATGATGGTGATGTAGAAGGTGATCACCCACCACCGCGGCAGCGGGGTGTTGAGCTCCTTGATGCCGTCCCAGGCGTGGCCCGTCGTGGCGGTGCCGGAGACGCTGTCGACTTCGGTATGGTCAGCCATGATGAGTTTACTCCTCCCGCAACGGCATGCTCGCCGCCTCATCGAAAGCGGCCTTGTTGCGAGGCCAGAGGGCATAGGTCACGATCGCAATGAAGATCGCGAAGAAGATTGGGGTCCACAGCGTCGTCACGAGTGACGACGCGATGTTTTCGACTGCAATGATGGGCTTCATGATGCTCGCCTCTCGATCTCAGCGCAGATTGGCTTTTTCGTTGTAGATCTTGAAGTCGACGAGCGTGCCGAGCATCTGCAGGTAGGCCACCAGCGCATCCATTTCCGTCGGCGCTCCCGCCTTGCCATCGAAGTTGCGCACCACGGCCTTCGGATAGCGCTTGGTGAGCGCCTCCGCACCGGCACCGTCCGGATCGACCTGCGCCTTCAGGTCGGCGGCGGCGTTGGCGATCTGGTCGTCGGTGTAGGGCACGCCCACCGCCCGCAACGTCTTCAAGTGATCGGCGACGTTGTCGGCGTTCAGCTCGGTCTCCTTCAGGAAGGGATAGCCGGGCATGATCGACTGCGGAACGATGGCGCGCGGGTTGGTCAGGTGGGTGACATGCCAGTCGTCGGAGTATTTGTTGCCGACGCGGGCGAGGTCAGGACCGGTGCGCTTGGAGCCCCACTGGAACGGGTGGTCGTACATGCTCTCCGCGGCAAGCGAGAAGTGGCCGTAGCGCTCCACTTCGTCACGCAGCGGACGCACCATCTGCGAGTGGCAGAGATAGCAGCCCTCGCGGACATAGATGTTGCGGCCGGCCAGCTCGAGCGGCGTGTAAGGACGCACGCCGTCGACCGCCTCGATCGTGCTCTTCAGGTAGAAGAGCGGAGTGATCTCGACGAGGCCGCCGATCGCGATCACCAGCAGGATGCCGATGACCAGGATGATCGAGTTCTTCTCGAAGACTTGGTGTCGTTGCCAGAATGACATGGTTGGATACCTCACTCCGCCGGCTGAAGGGCGACGGGCGACTGAACCTCTTCCTCACCGACACGGACCGTCATCCAGAGATTGTAGGCCATGATGAGTGAGCCGATCAGGAACAGCGCGCCACCAGCGGCACGGATAATGTAGAAGGGATGCATCGCCTCGACGGTCTCGATGAAGGAGTATTCGAGGAAGCCGAGCGCCGTGTAGGACCGCCACATCAGACCCTGCAGGATGCCCGAGACCCACATCGCCGAGATGTAGAGCACGATGCCGAGCGTGGCCGTCCAGAAGTGCCAGTTCACGAGCTTGAGGCTGTAGAGACCCTTGCGGTTCCAGATCCAGGGCACGAGGCAGTACAGCGCGCCGAAGGACACGAAGCCGACCCAGCCGAGCGCACCGGAATGCACATGACCGATGGTCCAGTCGGTGTAGTGGCTGAGCGAGTTGACCACCTTGATCGACATCATCGGACCTTCGAAGGTCGACATGCCGTAGAAGGCGACCGACACGACCAGCATGCGCAGCACGGGGTCAGTCCGCAGCTTGTCCCACGCCCCCGACAGGGTCATGAGGCCGTTGATCATGCCGCCCCAGGAGGGCATCCACAGCATGATCGAGAAGGTCATGCCCAGCGTCTGGGTCCAGTCCGGCAGCGCCGTATAGTGCAAGTGGTGCGGGCCGGCCCAGATGTAGAGGAAGATCAGCGCCCAGAAGTGGATGATCGACAGCCGGTACGAATAGACCGGACGCTCCGCCCGCTTCGGGATGAAGTAGTACATGATGGCGAGGAAGCCGGCGGTCAGGAAGAAGCCGACCGCGTTGTGGCCGTACCACCACTGGAACATCGCATCCTGCACGCCGCCCCAGGCGATGTAGGACTTCGAACCGAAGAACGACACCGGAAGCGCCGGGTTGTTGCCGAGATGCAGCACCGCGATCGTGACGATGAAGGCCAGATAGAACCAGTTCGCCACGAAGATGTGCGGCTCCTTGCGCTTGATGACCGTCACCAGGAACACCAGCAGGTAGACCACCCAGACGATCGTCAGCCACAGATCCGAATACCATTCGGGCTCGGCGTACTCCTTGCCCTCGGTGACGCCGAGCAGGTAGCCGGTGCCCGCGATCAGGATGAAGAAGTTGTAGCCGATCACCACGAACCAAGGGGCGAGATCGCCGGCGAGCCGGACGCGGCAGGTGCGCTGCACGACGTAGAACGACGTCGCCAGCAGCACATTGCCGCCGAACGCGAAGATCACCGCCGAGGTGTGCAGCGGCCGCAGGCGGCCGAAGCTGGTCCAGGGCAGGTCAAAGTTCAATGCCGGCCAGGCGAGCTGCGAGGCGATGATGAGGCCGACGGCAAAGCCGGCGATGCCCCAGAACATGGCCATGAAGGAGGAGAACTTGATCGGCCCGAGATTGTAGTTCGGCCGGCCGTTGATCTCCTGCGGCGGCAGCTCGCCACGCTCGAAATAGCGGTTGAGAATGAAGAAGACGGACGCCGCGCTGGCGGCAGCCGCGAGCGAGGCGTGGAACGCGAAGGCCGTATCCAGCGCCTTCGCCGCAGCGAAGACGCACAAGAAGGCGGTGACGGCGAAAGTCAGCGACAAGCCGCTTTCGCCGATGGTCATTGATTTTGTGGGTGAGGACGCGCTCATGCGGAATCTCGCTGAAAGAACACGAGCCCAGCAACCATAATCGTTCACACGTGGAATTGATCGAAATCAAGTTTGCGACCGGTTCGCCGACAACAGGCCGCGCGCGGACCGATTAAGCACGCATGAAGCACGCAAACGCATCGTCCCGCGCGCCGTCATGCGTGCGGGACGATGTGGTCTTAGACTTCCGTATCAGTTCCAGCCGAGCGGCCGCCGTCAGTCCTTCGCGGCCGCCGCGAGCGCCCGAACTATGTCCTCGCGGGCGACGATCCCGACCAGGCGGTTGTTGCCGTCGGTCACTGGAAGACTGCGGATGCGATGCTCCACCATCAATTGCAGCACCCGCGTCAGCTTCGTATCCGGCCGGACATAGATGAACTCGGACGTCATTACGGTGGCGACGGTGCGGTCCATCAGATCGCTGTAGCGGGGCAGCATCTGATTCGGCGTGAACGCGAAGCATCTCAGGATGTCGAACTTGGTGACGATGCCGATCACCTCGTCGTTCTCGACGACGGGATAGGTGTTGAAATCGTCCCGGTCGAACATGTCACTCAGCTCGCGGATCGTCGTGTCCCGGGTCACGGTCGTGACGTTCCGCGTCATGTAGGTGCCGGCGGTTTCCTCGAGAAATCTGTACAAGGCGGCGATCCTGTTCTCGGATGAAGCGGTTGAGTTTCAGTGCGACAGCAGCACGCAACGCTCGGTGCGCGTCACCAGATGCTCGGTGACGCCGCCGAGCACGAGCTCGCGGAAGCGCGAATGACCGTAGGCGCCGGCAACGACGAGGCCGGCCGAGACATCGGCGGCAACGGCATCGAGCTTGGCCGCGACGTTGCGCCCCTGCCCCGGCTGCTCGACCCGGGCCGATGCGACGATCTGATGACGGCCGAGCCAAGCGACCACGTCATCCAGGCGCGCCTCGCAGGCATCGTATTCTGATGTGTTTTCGAGGATCTCGGTTACGACGACGTCGGTCGCCTTGGCGAGCAGCGGCAGCGCATCGACCAGCGCGCGACGGGCCTCGGGGGTCTCCTTCCAGGCGACGAGGACCGTCGAGAGGTCGAGCCAGGTCGCATTGTCCGGAACCACGAGCAGCGGTCGCCCCGCTTGCATCACGAGATCCTTGGGGCTGGCGACCGCGAATGCATCGGACACCCCGGGAGGAATGCTCCCGGTCACCAGGATGTCGGCGGCGCGGGCCTGCGCCAGAACGTAGCGGACCGGGAAATCCAGCGCCGCACGCCAGCTCAATGGCGCCGCGCGCCCCCCGACCACCGAGCGGAAGTGCTGCTCAAGCTCACCAAGCCGCGTCTGCAGCGCGGCCTCGCCTTGCTCGATCAGATCCTGGGCCTGCTCCCCGGTGGTGAAATACAGCGGCGGGGTAAATTCCGCGGCCGCCACGCCGATCACCCCGGCCTCGAAGCGCGCCGCCAAGTCGCCGGCGACCTGGAGACGGGCTTCATTCGGCTGGCTGAGCGCTAGGCTCACCATGACAGTCGCGAACGTCATCCCGCGTCTCCAAACATTGCTTCCATGCAGCTCATAGAGGTGAAATCCCCCGCCGTGATGAGATAGATCAATGTGCGGCTGCGGAGCCCGCCGGTCGAGGTGAACCGTGGAACTTGCGGAAAACCGGGGAAACCCTTGAATTGTCGATCCAAAGTTTACGCCAACCCTGCGTTGCGGCTGCTAAATCTCGTGTAGAATACCGGTGCGGCCCCTCCCCGCACCGCCTGTTCACGGCAATCCAGCTTCGGCCATTATGGCGAATCGATTGAAAGTCTAGAAGTGCGCGGCGTCACCCAACCTTTTCCCGATGCGGCGGCCCGGCCAGAGGACGCCAATGCGCTCGGCTTCGGCGCCTGGGATCTCGACCTGGCCACCGGCGATTTCTATTGGTCGGCCACCACCCGGAAGCTGTTCGGAGTGGGGGCCGATGACCCGGTCACGTTCGCGGTCTTTCTTGCGCTGCTCGCGCCGGAAGATCGTGCGGCTGTCGAAGCGGCGATCGAGCATTCCCGCCAGCAGGGCACCGGCTTCGACATGTCGTTCAAAGTGCCCGGCGGCGATCACTGGATTCGCGTGCTGGCCGGCGTGGTGCCCGACGCGGCCGACAAGCCGCGACATCTTCGCGGCATCGCGCTCGATATCGACCAGGAGAAGCGACTGGAAGAGGCGCTGCGGCTGCGGGAACAGCATTTCCGCTCGATCCTGGACACGGTGCCCGACGCGATGATCGTGATCGACGGCAGCGGCATCATCCAGTTCTTCAGCACCGCCGCCGAGCGCATGTTCGGCTACACCGAGAAAGAGGCGGCCGGCCTCGACGTCAGCGAATTGATGCCGGAGCCGGACCGGTCGCGTCATGCGGGCTATCTCACCCGCTATCATTCGACCCGCGAGCGCCACATCATCGGCATCGGCCGGATCGTGACCGGCCGGCGCCGCGACGGCACGACCTTCCCGATGCATCTGTCGATCGGCGAGATGCAATCCGGCGGCAAGCCCTATTTCACCGGCTTCGCCCATGACCTCACCGAGCACCAGCAGACCCAGGCACGCTTACGCGAATTGCAGTCCGAGCTGGTTCATGTGTCGCGGCTGAGCGCCATGGGCGAGATGGCCTCGGCGCTAGCGCATGAGCTGAACCAGCCGCTGGCGGCCATCAGCAACTACATGAAGGGCTCGCGCCGGCTGCTCGCCGGCAGCAGCGACCCGAACACCGGCAAGATCGAAAGCGCCATGGACCGCGCTGCCGAGCAGGCGATTCGCGCCGGCCAGATCATCCGCCGGCTCCGCGACTTCGTCTCGCGCGGCGAATCGGAAAAGCGGGTCGAGAGCCTGTCCAAGCTGATCGAGGAGGCCGGCGCGCTCGGACTCGCCGGCGCCCGCGAACAGAACGTCCAATTGCGCTTCCAGCTCAACCCGGATGCCGATCTGGTTCTGGCCGACCGCGTGCAGATCCAGCAGGTGCTCGTGAACCTGTTCCGCAACGCCCTGGAGGCCATGTCGAACGCTCCACGACGGGAACTGGCCGCGACAAACCGCCGGATCAGCGACGACTTGATCGAGGTCGCGGTGTCCGATACGGGAACAGGCTTCCACGACGACGTCATGCCCAACCTTTTCAAGACCTTCTTCACAACCAAAGACACCGGAATGGGAGTCGGGCTTTCCATCAGCCGTTCCATCATCGAGGCCCATGGCGGGCGCATGTGGGCCGAGAACAACGAGGCGGGTGGCGCGACATTCCGCTTCACCCTGCCGGCGGCTCCAACCAGGGTTGAGCATGATGGCTGAACGGGCCAAGGTCTATGTGATCGATGACGACGAGGCGATGCGGGATTCGCTCAACTTCCTGCTCGATTCCTCCGGCTTCGAGGTGGTTCTGTTCGAGCACGCGCAGTCGTTTCTCGAGCACCTGCCCTCGCTCAGCTTCGGTTGCGTGGTGTCGGACGTACGGATGCCCGGCATTGACGGCATCGAACTGCTGAAGCGCATGAAGGCGGCTGGCAGCAGCTTCCCGATTCTGGTGATGACCGGCCATGGCGACGTCCCGCTCGCGGTCGAGGCGATGAAACTCGGCGCGGTGGACTTCCTCGAAAAGCCGTTCGAGGACGAGCGGCTCGTGGCGATGATCGAGACGGCAATCCGGCAGGCCGAGCCGGCGGCGAAGAACGAATCGATCACGCAAGACATCCTCGGCCGCATCGCCAGCCTGAGCCCCAGGGAGCGGCAGGTGATGGACGGATTGATGGCCGGCCTCTCCAACAAATTGATCGCGCGCGAGTACGACATCAGTCCGCGCACCATCGAGGTCTACCGCGCGAACGTGATGACCAAGATGGGCGCGAACAGCCTCTCCGAGCTGGTGCGGCTGGCGATGCGCGCTGGCGCTTTGAAGGATTGAGCTAGATCAAGCGGCCTTGACGGAATCGATTGTAATGTTGTGTCTCGGTTCAACATTACATTCTCGCGGCACGTGCCATGTCGGTTCACACCAAACCCAAGGTCTACGTCGCCGATGACGATGCCGACGTCCTCGGCTCGCTCCGCTTCCTGCTCGAGGCCGACGGGTTTGACGTCCGCACGTTCCGCAGCGGCATCGCGCTGCTCAACGCATCGGATCATGCGCCGGTCGACTGCTTCGTCGTCGATTACAAGATGCCCGAGCTCAACGGCGTCGAGCTCGCCGAACGGTTGCGCAAGCAGGGTGCGACCGCACCAGTGGTGCTGATCACCGGCCATTATGACGACCGGCTGGAGGCGCGCGCAGCAGCCGTCGGCATCCAGGATTTCCTGCTCAAGCCGTTGCTCGACGATAATCTGGTCAAGCGCATCCGCAAGGCGATCGCGAACGAGCATTCGACTACCGCCCAGCGCGCCTCCTGAGGGGCCGATCTACGTATATCTACGTAAGGGAACGTCCTTAAGATAACGGCCGAAATGTCCTTAACGGGAGCCGCCGTGTACCACATCGCCATCCGCCGCAAGGAGATGGTCATGCTCAATCAGCCGGTTACACATTCGGTCGTCACCCCCACCGCCACCGTCCTTCCCTCTCCTGCCGCCAATCCGTTTGCCGAGATCACCGGCCATGCCGGGCTGATCGCCAGCGAGTTCTCGTACAAGAAGGACGAGGAGATCTACGGCGAGGACGAGCCGGCCGAATATGTCTACCAGGTCATCTCCGGCGCCGTGCGCAGCTACAAGCTGCTGTCCGACGGTCGCCGCCAGATCGGCGCCTTCCATCTGCCGGGCGACGTGTTCGGCCTGGAATTCGGCTCCTCTCACCGTCTGGCCGCCGAAGCCATCATCGACACCAATGTGCGCTTGGTAAAGCGTCGCAGCCTCGAACAGGCCGCCAGCGTCGACGTGGCCGTCGCCCGCAAGCTGTGGACGATGACCGCCGGCGACCTCCGCCATGCGGAAGACCACATGCTGCTGCTGGGCCGCAAGACCGCGATGGAGCGGGTCGCGACCTTCCTGCTGGAAATGGACCGCCGCTTGGCCGTGGCCGGCATGATGGCGCTGCCGATGTGCCGCCGCGACATCGGCGACTATCTCGGCCTGACGCTGGAGACCGTCTCCCGCGCGCTGTCGCAACTGCACAGCCAGGGTGTTCTCGGCTTCTCCGGTGCCCGCCAGATCGTGCTGCGCAACCGCCAGCGCCTGCGCAGCATGGACGCCTGAGGCGCCCAGCGGACTCAAGCCCTCCCTTAAGCCTTGCCTCAAGCCCTGCGCGCGTGCTGCCCGGTCTCGGGCATCAGCAGCGCGATCAGGACCAGCCCCGTGAGCGCCACGCCCGATAATCCCAGAAAGGCCGTGGCGCTGCCAAACCTGTCGCTGACGAATCCGGCCACCACGGTCGACAGCGACGCGCCGATTCCGGTCGCGGTCCCCACGATCCCCTGCGCCAGATTGAAGTGACCGCTGCCGAAGGCGACATCGGCCACGGTCAGCGGGATCATCACGGCGAACACCGCGGCAGTCATGCCATCGAAGATCTGCACAGCCACCAGGATGTAGGGGTCGTGCACCACCGCGAACAGCGCGCCGCGAATCGCGAGCGCCGAAAATCCCAGCATCAGGAGTGGCCGGCGGCCATATTGTTGTGCCACCGCACCGACGGACGGCGAGGTCAGCGCGACGATGGCCTGCGGCACGACGATGCAGAATGCGATCAGCATCGGCGCCCATTCGCTGGATTTTGTGGTCACCACCCCTGCCATCAGCGGCAGCATCGCTGCATTGGCGAATTGCAACAGGAACACGCCGAACGCGAACACCAGCAGCGCCCGTTGGCGCAGCAGGCCGAGCAGATTCGACAGCCGCGCGACCTCCCTGTCCTCCTGCACGGCGTGGCCATGCGCCCGCGCGATGTCGATCTCGCGCTCGCGGATCCGCGACAAAGCGATCAGGGTCGGAAAAGCGAGAATGAAAGTGACGAGAAACACCGCACGGCTCGAGAGCAGATAGCCGCACGTTCCCATGATGGCGGCGGCGACGCCGTTGCCGAGCGAGGCGAAGCGCGCGTTGCGGCCGAGACGCTCGGCCATGCCGCGCGGACCGACCAGACCGAGACTGATCGCGGCGATCGCGGGCCCCAGCACGCAGCTTGCGGCCGCATGCAGGGTCGCCGCGCCTGCGACGACCGGAAAGATCGGCCAGACCGCATAAGCCAGCGCGCAGCATCCGATGGCGGCGACGGCGAGCCCCGCCACGCGCCGCTCGGATTTCGCCGCATCGATGATCGCGCCGCCCGGCATCTGTCCGATCAGGCCGACAATGCCGCCGATCGAGAGCACCAGGCCGATCTGCGCCTGGGTCCATTTCTGCGTCGTGAGATAGACGGCGATGAACGGACCGAAGCCGGTCTGTACGTCGGCCAGGAAGAAGATGAACCAGTCGAGCCCGCGCAGGCTCTGCTGCGACGGCGACGGCTTCCCAGAAGGGCCGTGCTCTTGCGCGGTGCCGGCGCGCGCGCCGGCGTCCGTGCCATCTGGCTCGGGCTCGCGGTCGGGCGGTAGGGACGGCCGTGCAATCGGCATCGCTCTCACGGTCTCAATTCATGACGGTCGCGGGACAGAATAGGCCCACCTTGTCCGGAGCACGCTGACGTGCCGGACCGGCGGGCTCACGCATCAACTCAATGATCGAAAATCCAGGGGGACAGCTTGCCGGCGGCGCCGAGCACGACGACGGGTTTGTCCTCCTTGTATTCGGGCGCGGCCTTCACCTGCTCCTTGGTGAGATCCAGCGTGACCTGGTCGCTCTTGTCGGCGATGTGCTTGAAATCGAGCGCAGTCCAATCGACGACGATCTTGCGGCTGCCGACGCCGAGAAAACCACCGAAATCGATCACCGCCGCCCGCACCGTGCCGGTGAGATCGACGATGACGTCGACGATGTGACCCATGTCCTCGCCGGTCGAACTGCGCACGTCGCGGCCGAGCACGCCATGCGCATCGCGCGCGCCGAGGATCGTCACCGAAGGCGGCGGCGCCGGCTCCTTCGTGGGCGGCGTCGGCGACGCCTGCTGGGCATGGCCGGCATTCATCTGCAGGCCCGCGAGCAGCGACAACCCAACGAGGCCGCCGAGCGCGCGAGCGTTGCGGAACCGATGCACAGTCCGCGTCATTGCGCCAGCACCAGCGAGACCTGGATCTGGCCGCGCCGCCGCAGCACCTCCATCGAGATGTCCTCGTCGTGGCGGCGGATGCGCAGATCGATCGTAGAGTTGCCGAGCCGGAGGTCGCGCAGCACCACCCAGTCCAGGAATGCCGGCAGCCGCGGATTGCGCAGGCGGATCTCACCGCGAGCGGCGTCGAACTCGAGCCCGAGGGCCGCCTCGAGCAGGGTGAACGGCGTCGCGCTCGCCCAGGCCTGCGGCGCGCAGGCGACCGGATACAGCGTCGGCCCGCGATGCTTCTCACGGCGGAAGCCGCAGAACAGCTCCGGCAGCCGGCGCAGATCCATGTAGGACGCCGCCTCGAACAGGCCCCCGAACACCTGCTCCACCGCGTGCTTCAGGCCGTAGCGCGACAGGCCGAGCGCAATCAGCGCATTGTCGTGCGGCCAGATCGAGCCGTCGTGATAGGACATCGGATTGTAGCGCACCTCGCCAGAGGCGACGGTGCGGATGCCCCAGCCGGAGAAGAAGTGCGGCCGCAACAGATCGGCGGCGACCCTGCGGGCGCGGTCCTCGCGCACCATGCCGCTGAACAGCAACTGCCCCGCATTCGAGGTGCGCACCCGGCACGGCTGCTTGCTGCCGTCGAGCGCGAGCGCATAGGTGTTGAGATCCTCGCACCAGAAGGCGTCCTCGAACTGCTGCGCCAGCCGCGTGGCCTCCGCCTGCAGCCGTTCGGCCAAATCGGCCTTGCCGAGCCGGCGGGCGCACCGCGCCGCCAGCTGCTTGCCGGCGAAGACGTAGCCCTGCACCTCGGCGAGCGCGATGTAACCCTCGGCCAGCCGTCCGTCGGCATGGAACACGGCATCGTAGGAATCCTTCCAGCCCTGATTGGCAAGACCCTGCTCCGAGGCGCGCTGATATTCGACAAAGCCGTCGCGATCGGGATCGCCGGGACCGTCGATCCAGTGCAGCGCCGCCTCGATCGCCGGCCACAGCTCGCGCAGCGTGTCGATGTCGCCGGTCCGCTCGACATAGAGGCCGGCGAGCAGCACGAACAGCGGCGTCGAGTCGACGCTACCATAGTAGCAGGCGAACGGCACCTCGCGCAGCGCCGCCATCTCACCGCCGCGCATCTCGTGCAGGATCTTGCCCGGCTCGGCGTCGGCGAGCGGATCGGTGGCGTCCGCCTGATGCGAGGCGAGCCGGCGCAGCACGCCGCGAGCGATGCGCGGATCGACCCACAGCATCTGCATCGCCGTGATCAGCCCGTCGCGGCCGAACGTGGTCGAATACCAGGGAATGCCGGCATAGGGATAACGCCCCTCCGGCGTGTCGGTCATCAGGATGTTGAGGTCGGCCGCAGCTTGGCACAGCACCTCGTTGAGGATGTCGTTGGAGGTCTCGATCGTGGTCGCACCATGGGTGCAGCGGCGCATCTCGCGGCGATGCGCGAGCAGGCTGCGGAAGAAGCGGCCCGGCCGTTCGCCGGCCTTCGCATTGCAGCTCACGGCCACGAACAGCGACGTCGATTCCTGCGGCGCGAGATCGAAATGATAGGTCGCGACATCGACCGCAAGCGATGTCGGTCGCGGATCGAAATGCAACGCCGTCGTGCGCGTGACATTGTCGAGCCCGCGATAGTCCAGCACGACATCGGACGGACCGATCAGCCGGCTGGCGCCCTTGCCGCGCCGCGTCCTGACGGCGCCGCGCACCTCGAACAGATCAGCGAAATCATTATCGAAAGCGAGCTTGAGATCGAAGCTGGCGCGCCGGTCGCCATGGTTCTGCACGCCGATGCGCTGATAGGCGGTCCCGCGCCACAGGAAGATCGTGCGCACGATGTGCAGCACGTCCTTCGGCAGCACCAGCCGGCCCTGCTCATAGATGTCGGGATTGGTAAGGTCGACGGTCAACCCCGAATTGTCGTCGCGCAGGCTGGAACCGAGCAGCAGCGGCTGGACCTCGTCGAGCGTCAGTTCCAGCCGCGCGAGATAGCGCGTATCGGCATTGAACAGGCCGTCCGGCCCGCCGGCCGACGCGCCGATGTCGCCATGGCCGTCGAGCACGATGAAGGTGTCGTCGTGCTTGAGCGAGCGCCGTGGCCGCGCCGCCGGTCCCGTCATCGGAATGTAGAATGGCTGCTCGGCGGGCTCGTCGGTTCGGGCGCTCGATGCGAATGCGGTTGCGGGTTCGGCCGACATGTTGACCTCGTGCGATGTTGGAGTGTCCGCGCGGCCGGCCATGGCCGGCGCGGGAAGCGACGCAACGATCAGGCCGCGACCTTGGCCAGCCGGTTCATCTCCTGGGTGACGAGGTCCCGATAGGGTCCCTCTCCCTGCATGAGCCGGTCGGGCGCGCCGTCCTCGATGATCCTGCCCGATCTGAGCACCACCACGCGATCGAAATTCCGCAACGTCGCGAGCCGATGCGCGATCGCGATCACCGTGCGCCCGCGCATCAGCCGGCTCAGCGCCTCGCGGATCGCCTCTTCCGACTCGCTGTCGAGCGCGGCGGTCGCCTCGTCGAGCAGCAGGATCGGCGCGTCCTTGAGGAACGCGCGCGCAATCGCGATGCGCTGGCGCTGGCCGCCAGAGAGCTTGACGCCGCGATCGCCGACCATGGTCTGCAGTCCCTCCGGCAGCGTCTCGACGAAATCGCAACGCGCAGCGATCGCGGCCCGCAACACCTCGTCATCGGTCGCGCTGGGACGGCCGTAGCGGATGTTTTCCAGGATGGAGCGGTGGAACAGCGAGATGTCCTGCGGAACCACCGAGATCGCCTCACGCAGGCTCTGCTGCGTCACCCGGGCAATGTCCTGGCCGTCGATCATGATGCGGCCCGCTTGCGGATCATAGAACCGTTGCAGCAGGGTGAACAGGCTCGACTTGCCGCCGCCGGACTGTCCGACGAGGCCGACGCGCTGGCCCGGCTGCAGCCGCAGCGAGAAGTTCTCGAACAGCTTGTTGCCGCCGGGATAGTGGAAGGTGATGTTGTCGAAGGCGATGGCCGCACCGCTCTTGACCAGCGGCTCGGCGTCCGGGTGATCGCGCAGCTCATGCGGCTGCAGCAAAGTCGCAATCGCCTCGCTCATGCGCGCGACATGCTGGGTGACATCGACCAGCGCCACCGCCAGATCGCGGGTGGCGTTGAGAATGCTCAGGCCGAGCGTGCACACCAGAACGACGTCGCCGGTGGTCGCCCCGCCCCGCTGCCACAGCGAGATCGCCCAGGCCATCAGCGCCACGGTCAGCACGATCGTCACCGTGGCGTGCAGGATCCGCAGCTTCTCGAGATAACGCAGGCTGCGCCCGCGGGCCTCGAGCTCCTTGTTCACGGTCGCGTCGAATCGGTCGTGCTCGTGACGCAGACCGCAGAATGCGCGGACCAGCGGCATGTTCGAGATCACATCGACCATCTCACCGTCGACCATCGCTGCCTTGTCTGCGAAATCATCGTGCAGCGGTTTGCCCGCCGCCGCAAGCCGGAACATCGCCAGCACCATCATGGCCGCGATCAGCAGCAGCGCGATCGCCATCGCTCCGCTGACGGTTCCGATCAGGGCGATCGCCGCCACCGTCGCGAGGCATGGCGGCAGCACGTTCCAGACGAACATGTTCTCGACCGTGAACACCGCATTCGATGTCGCCGTGATGCGGCTCGACAGCATGCCCGGCAGACGGTCGCCGAAATAGCTCGGCGAATGGCCGGTGAGATGCCGGAAGATATCGCGCCGAAGATCGCCTGTGACGCGCACGAAAGTGAAGCTCGCGATCCAGCTGGCGACACGCCAGAGGATGTTGTCGGTCGCGATCAGCGCCATCAACAAGGCGAATGCCGCCCAGACGCGGCCATTGCCACCTGGTCCCGCGGAAAGGCTGTCGACCAGCGCCTTGACGCCGTATTGCGTGCCCACCGAGCAGGCCACTGCGCCGATCACGGATAAGAGAATGACGAGATGGGATACCGGACGCATGCGCAGATAGCGCATGACGAACGGAAACGGCCGGTGCGCGTAGCCTGAGAGCTGATCCATTGTCTTCCTGTGCAGTGAGCTGGTGGTGGCGACACCTGTTGCGGCCAATGAACGATGAACGGTTTCTCCGGTTCCGGCATACCGGCCGTCAAGTTCATGCGGTGACAGCGTTGGAGATCGTGGATGGCATCATTGAGACGCGGAGGAACACGTTGTCTCGAATAAAGAGTGATCGCCTGAGGGGAACTTCGCAGATGCGACAACGTTCCAGCTACGGCTGTGCCGGTGCCTTCGATCGGGGACGTCAGCGAACATCACAAATAGGAGACGATGAGATGCGCATTGCGCAGGTTGCTCCATTGACGGAGGCCGTGCCTCCGAAGCTCTACGGCGGCACTGAGCGGGTCGTGCACTGGTTGACCGAAGAGCTCGTTGCCCTCGGACACGACGTCACGCTGTTCGCCAGCGGCGATTCCCAGACCTCGGCAAAGCTCTCGCCGACGTGGCCGAAGGCGCTGCGCCTCGATGGTTCGGTGCGCGATCCCAACGCGCTGCACATGGTGATGCTGGAAGGCGTACGGCGGAAATGCGACGATGAGGAGTTCGACATCCTCCATTTCCATCTGGACTATTATCCGTTCTCCCTCTTCCAGCGCCAGCCGACGCCGTTCCTGACCACGTTGCACGGCCGCCTCGATCTGCCCGAGCACCAGCCGGTGTTCTCCATGTTCAAGGATGTTCCCGTCGTCTCGATTTCGGACGCGCAGCGCCGTCCCGTTCCGAATGCCAACTGGGTCCGCACCGTCCTGCACGGATTGCCCGGAAAGCTGCTGATGCCGAAGCCGGTAACGCCGAGCTATCTCGCTGTGCTCGGGCGGATCGCGCCAGAGAAGGGCGTCGACCGCGCCATCAAGATCGCCATGCGCTGCGGCGTGCCGCTCAAGATCGCGGCCAAGGTCGATCGCGCCGACCAGGACTATTACGATCAGCTGATCTATCCCTTGATCAATGGCAACCCGCTGGTCGAATATATCGGCGAGATCGGCGACGATGAAAAGCCGGAGTTCCTATCGGGCGCGGTCGGCCTGTTGCTGCCGATCGACTGGCCGGAGCCGTTCGGCCTCGTGATGATCGAAGCGATGGCCTGCGGAACGCCCGTGATCGCCTATAATCGCGGCTCGGTCCCCGAAGTGATCGATGACGGCATCACCGGTTTCATCGTCGAGGACGAGCTCAGCGCCGTCGCCGCGGTCAATCGTCTCGCCGGTCTCAGCCGCGCCCGCGTGCGTGAGCAATTCGAGAGGCGCTTCACCGCGCGGCGCATGGCGCTCGACTATCTCGCCGCCTATCGCGGCCTGATCGACCGCGCCGAGCCGCGCATCAGGCTGGTCAGCAGCGCGGAATAGCAGCATGGAGACCGGGCGATTGCCCCCGGTCTCCGCCTCGATCTAATTCAGGCTTCCTAAGTCACCTTCGTCCGTTTCGGCGCGACGATCTCAAACATGCGCGGGAACTCGTCCATCAAGGACATCAGCTCGGCAAGCCGCATCGGATTGCCAGCGAAGCTGATCTTTCCGGCCGCGACCGCGTCCGGAAAGGTCACAGCTTTCGCGATGATGTCGTCGAGCGTGGAGCGCGCCAGCGTAAATCCCGCGTCCGCCGTAGAGGCCTGCACGCCCACCGCATAGGTCAGCGCGCAGTTCTGCAGGGTCAGCACGAAGCGCTCGCCGGTATCGGTGAAGGTCCAGTTCAGCACGATGTGCTTGCCCTCGGCCTTCGGCCCGTTCAGCCGGACGCCGAGCACGTCCCATAATTGCTCCGTGCGCAAGGCCGCCAGGGTCTCGCGCGGCATGCCCGGGCGCGCCGGGACGTCCGGCATGCCGTGGCGCAGCTCCTGCGCACCGAACAAATAGGCATTGCGCCAGGTTGCGCTTTCGGCCGCGTAGCCGAGCTGCTCCAGCGTATCGGCCAGCAGCGCGCGCGCCGCGGCATTGTCGGGCTCGGCAAAGACGAGATGACTGACCGCCTGCGCTACGAAGCGGAACTCGCCTCTTGCAAAATCCTCGCGCGCCCGCGCCAGCAGGCTTGCCGCGCCGCCCATGTATTCGACATATTTCCGCCCGGCCTCGACCGGCGGCAAAGGATCGAGGTTGGCGGGGTTGGCATCATACCAGCCGAGATATTTCTGATAGATCGCCTTCACATTGTGCCGGATGTGGCCGTAATAGCCGCGCGCATGCCACGCGCCTTCGAGGCTTTTCGGCAGCGCGATGGTCTCGGCGATCTCGCTCGCGGTCAGGCCGTGATTCATCAGCCGCACGGTCTGATCATGCGCGAATTTGTAGAGATCGCGCTGCTCGCGGATGACGGTGTCGACCCGGCCCGCACCCCATACCGGCCAATGATGCTGGCCGCACATCGCCTCGGCCTTGCCGCCCCACAATTGCAGCGCCTCGCCGAGATATTTCGACCAGGCCAGCGCATCGCGCACATCGGCGCCGCGAAACGGCAGCAGATTGTGGAAGTTGTGCGTACAGTTCTCGGCGAGGTTCAACAGCCTGTAGCGCGGCACGTAGAAATGCATCTCGGCCGGCGCCTCGCTGTTCGGCGCCATCTGGAATTCGAAGACGAGCCCGTCGATGGTCCTGGTGTCACCCGTCGCCATGATGAGGTCGGTCGGCCGCAGCAGCGCCACGGATCCCGCCGCCATGCTCTTGCCGAGCCCGCAATCGACATGCCCCTTCGCGCCCTTGGCCAGCAACGGACCGAACTGATATTGCGCCCGGCGCAGCATCGCGGGACCGGCGATGATGTTCTCAGACACCGCATGCTCGATGAACAGGTTCGGCGCGATCAGCGGCACCCGGCCACTGGCGACCGCATCCTCGTCGACCACGCCGCGCGCGCCGCCCCAATGATCGGTGTGGGTGTGGGTGAACATCACAGCCGTGACCGGCCGGACCCCGCGATGCTGATAATACAGCTCGAGCGCCGCCCGCGCGCCCTCGATCGAGGTCAGCGTGTCGACCACGATCACCCCCGTCTCGCCCTCGATCAGCGTCATGTTGGCGATATCGAGCCCACGCACCTGGTAGACGCCGGGCACGACCTCGAACAGGCCATGATGCATGTTGAGCTTCGCCTGCCGCCACAGGCTCGGATTGACGGTCGGCGGCGCGTCCTCTGCATCCAGAAAGCTGTAGGGCGCAAGGCTCCAGACGGTCCGCCCCTGCGCCGTCGTGACCTTGGCATCCTCGATGGTGCCGAGAAAGCCGCGCGCCGCGTCCGCGAAATCAGCCGTGTCCGCAAAAGGCAACGCGTCGAGCATGGAGCTCTGCGCCGCGATCACGGCCGAAGTGGCCTCCTTTGGCTCGTTGAAGCGATCACCGTCGATCGAGGCATTCATGGCTTCCGTCCTCCCGCAACCCACCTGTCTGCGGGATGCTAATGCGCGGAACCCTGGAGCGCAAATCGCAGCCGGAGGAAGGCTTTCAGATCACGTGATCGACCGCTGCATCGATCGTGGCGTAGATCGCCTCGAGATCGGCAGCGGTGACGCAGTAAGGCGGCATCACATAGATCGTATGGCCGAGCGGCCGCAGCAGCACGTCGCTGTCGCGAAAGAACGCCTGCAGCTTCGGTCCGATGTCGGCGAGATAGCCCTCGTCGTCGGCATGAAGGTCGAGCGCCGTGATGGTGCCGCAGCGCCGCACATCCGAAAATCGCTCGTCCTCTCGAAAGCGCGCGACACTGCGCTCCTGTGCTGCAGCGACGGCAGAGATCCGGGCGTGCGTCTCCGGCTGCCGCCACAGTGCGAGATTGGCACATGCCGCAGCGCAGGCGATCGGATTGGCCGTGTAGGAGCTGGAATGGAAGAAGGTACGCCTGCGGTCGGTCGAATAATGCGCCTCGAAGATGTCTGCGCTGCACAGCGTCACCGCGAGCGGCATCGCCCCGCCGGTCAGCCCCTTGGCGTAGCAGGCGATATCGGGAGCGATGCCGGCCTGCTCGCAGGCGAATAAAGTGCCGGTCCGGCCCCATCCGGTCATGACCTCGTCGGCGATGAACAGCACGCCGGACGCCTTGCAGATGCGGTGCATCTCGCGCAGCAGCGCTACCGGATACATCAGCATGCCGCCGGCACCGAGCACCAGCGGCTCCACGATGAAGGCGGCCGGCCTGTCGCGTTCGCAGATCGCGGCAAGCGCGTCGAGCGTCGCCTGCTCGAATCCCTCGGCAGGAAACGGCACCACGGCGACATCGAACAGCAGCGGCTCATAGGCTGCGTTGAACACGCCGCGGGCACCGACCGACATCGTGCCGATCGTATCGCCGTGATAGGAATGCTGCATCACGGCAATGCGTGTGCGCGGCTCGCCGATATTCCTGAAATAGCCGAGCGCCATTTTCAGCGCGACCTCGACGCTGGTCGCGCCGCTGTCCGAGAAGAAGACATGCGCCAGCGTTGGCGGGACCAGATCGAGCAGGCCGGCCGCGAGCTGCTCGGCCGGTTCGTGGGTATGTCCGGCGAAGATGACCTGATCCAGCTGCCCGGCCTGCTCCTGGATCGCGTGCACGATCGGCGGATGACAATGGCCATGCGTCACCACCCACCAGGAGGCGATCGCATCGATGATGCGCCGGCCATCGCGTGTGATGAGATACGCGCCGTCGCCGCGCGCGACCGGCGTCATCTCCGGCTGCAGCGCATGCTGAGTGAAGGGATGCCAGATCGGCGAGACGGCCTTGCGCATCATGGCGCGAAATCCGCCCGCCGGAATTCAGCGGCCACGGCGTGCTGCAGGGATCGCGCGGTCAGCTCCGGAAGCCAGGGCAGCCGACCGAGCCGCTTCACCGCGCCGAGCCGGCAGATCGTCTCCTCACTGTCCGCATTGGCGTCGCCGATGAAGGCGACACCGAGCACCGCGATGCCGCGGCTGCGCAGCGCGGCCAGCGACAACAGCGAGTGATTGATCGTGCCGAGGCTGGTGCGGGCGCAGAGCACGACCGGCCATTGCCATCGCGCGAAGACGTCGAGATAGAGTGTATCCGCGGTGAGCGGCACCATCACGCCGCCGGCGCCCTCGATCACCAGGGGTCTGCCGCCGGTGTCAGGAGGGTTCAAGCACAGCGGGTCGATGCTGACGCCATCGAGACGTGCAGCGAGATGCGGCGAAGCTGGCGCGGCCAGGCGATAGGCTTCGGGGAGCAAACGGTCGTCGGCCAGGTCGGCGAGCCGCTGGACGCGGCGCGAATCCGTCTCCTCCGCAAGCCCCGCCTGCACCGGCTTCCAGTAGCAGGCCCCGAGCAGGTCCGTGAGCGCCGCGGCGAACACGGTCTTGCCAATTCCGGTGTCGGTGCCCGTGACTACGATGCGCTGCGCCATCGCTGTCCTGCCCCGGTCTCCTCGGCGAGTGCGTCAAGCAACGACACCACCGCGGCCTCGTCGACGTTCAAGGTGAGCGACAACCGGAGCCGCGCCGTGCCGGCCGGCACGGTCGGCGGACGGATGCCGCGAATGTCGAAGCCGCGCGCCTGCAGCGCCGAGGCCAGTTGCATCGCCGGCGCATTGTCGCCGACGATGTAGGGAATGATCTGGGACGACGACCAGGTGGCGCCGAACCGGCGCGCGATCTCGCCATGGGAGAAGGCGACAAGCCGTGAGAGCTGCTGCAGCCGTTGCGGCTCGTCCTGCAGGATCGCAAGCGCTTCAAGCACGGCGACCGCCATCAGCGGCGACGGCGCGGTCGCGAAGATGAAGGGACGGCAGCGGTTGACGAGCGTATCGCGCAGCACCCGGCTCGCCGTGACCAGGGCGCCGGCGGCGCCCAGCGCCTTGCCGCAGGTATGAACGACCACGATGTTGTCGCGTCCCTCGAAGCCCGACGCGAGACCCCGCCCCTGCTCGCCATGCACCCCGGTCGCATGCGCCTCGTCGATCAGCAGGAACGCATCGTGACGCGCGGCGATCGCGATCAGATCGTCGAGCGGAGCCAGATCGCCGTCCATGCTGTAGAGGCTTTCGACAGCGATCCAAGGCCGGCCGACACCGCCATCCCTCCGCCAGGCCAGGATCGCGTCCTCGGCGGATTGTGGATCATTGTGCTTGAACTGACAGATCTCGGCGCGGCCGGCGCGGGCGCCCTCATGCGTGCTGGCATGCACCAGCGCGTCGAGCACCAGCAGGTCGTCGGCTTGCGGCAGGGTCGTCAGCACGGCGAAATTGGCGACGTAGCCCGATCCGAAGAACAGCGCGCTGTCAGCGCCGAAGAAGCGCGCGGCCGCCGCCTCCAGCCGCTCATGCTCCTCGCAATTGCCGCGCAGCAGGCGCGAACCGCCGGCTCCGACCGGCGTGCCCGCCTCCATGGCGGCGGCAATCGCGCGCTTCATCCGCGGCGCCTGCGCCAGGCCAAGATAGTCGTTGGAGGAGAAATCGAG
Source organism: Bradyrhizobium denitrificans (assembly GCF_013179005.1). Classification (NCBI taxonomy): domain Bacteria; kingdom Pseudomonadati; phylum Pseudomonadota; class Alphaproteobacteria; order Hyphomicrobiales; family Nitrobacteraceae; genus Bradyrhizobium; species Bradyrhizobium denitrificans. The sequence goes on from NZ_JABFDP010000012.1 coordinate 61,885, forward strand.
ACCGGATCTCGGGCTCAACCGGCGCAGCCGATCGTCGGCGGCGAGGCTCTGCAACTGCTCGGCGTAGCCGGCGAGCTTGTCGGCAGCGGCATTCATGCATCAGCTCCCTTCTTCGAAACGCCATTTGTCAGGGCAACGTCGTCGGCACCGGCGCTGCGCCGGGCCGGTCAAGGGATGACGGCCTTGCTCAGGCGACGAACGAACCGTCTGCCGTTTCCTTCGGGGCCGTCGCTGCGGCCGGACGCACCGACAATGCGGAGGTCATACCGAGGCGCGCGAGCAGCGCCGCATCGCGATCGGCCTGCGGATTGGCCGTGGTCAGCAGCACATCGCCGATGAAGATCGAATTGGCGCCGGCGAGCAGACACAAGCTCTGCAATTCGTCGCTCATATATTGCCGGCCGGCGGACAGCCGCACGACGCTTTGCGGCATCATGATGCGCGTCACCGCGATCAACCGCACCAGCGCGATCGGATCCGGGCGCGCGGCGGTGTCGTTGACCGGCACGCCCTTGACCTCGTTCCACATGTTGATCGGCACGCTGTCGGGATGCGCGCCAAGATTAGCCAGCAGCACCATCATGCCGAGCCGGTCATCGACCGCCTCACCCATGCCGATGATGCCGCCGCAGCACACCTTGATGCCGGCGTCCCGCACATGCGCGAGCGTGTCGATCCGATCCTGCAGGGTCCGCGTCGTGATGATGCGGTCGTAGAATTCGGGCGAGGTGTCGACATTGTGGTTGTAGAAATCGAGCCCGGCCTGCTTCAGCCGCTGCGCCTGCGGCGGCGTCAGCATGCCCAGGGTGACGCAGGTCTCCATCCCCAGATCCTTCACCGCGCTGACCATGTCGCAGACCTGGTCGAGATCACGGTCTTTCGGACTGCGCCAGGCTGCGGCCATGCAGAAGCGCTCGGCCCCCGCCGCCTTGGCGCGCTGTGCGGTGGCGACCACGGTGTCGCGATCCATCAGCTTGGTCGCCTTGAGGCCGGTGTCGTAATGCGCGCTCTGGGAACAGTAGCCGCAATCCTCCGGACAGCCGCCGGTCTTGATGCTGAGCAGGCTCGCCGTCTCCAGCCGGGTCGGATCGAAGTGCCGGCGGTGCACCGACTGTGCACGGAACATCAGATCCGGGAATGGCAGAGCGTACAGCGCTTCGGCTTCTTCTCTGGTCCAGTCGTGACGGATGGCGCCGTCCGCTGCAGGTTGCGACGACGATGGCCTGCGCACTTCACTCATCTCAAACTCCCGTCCACAGATCATAGATTTTATTTTAGATAATCTATAATCAAGCGTATTTGAGCACCGTAGAATATCGATCCTTCCGAGGCACGCGGTTTTTCGATAGATAATCTATCACCATGCAGGACGAGAATCTCACCACCGCCCATCGGATCGCCGACGTGCTCACCGAGCGCATCGTGAGCGGCGCGCTGCCGCCAGATGCCCCGCTGCGGCAGGACCACATTGCGCGCGAGTTCAACTCCAGCCACGTGCCGGTGCGCGAGGCGTTCCGACAGCTCGAAGCGCTGTATCTGGTGGTCGCAGCGCCGCGGCGCGGCGTGCGGGTGGCGCCGCTCGACGCGAAGTCGACCAAGGAGATTGTCGAGATGCGCGTTGCGCTCGAGGTGGTGGCGCTGCGCAACGCCGCCCCGCGCTACGCGCCGACGCAGCTCGCCGCGATCGAGCTTGCGCTGATCGAGGCGGACAATGCCGAGACCATCCAGGAGTTCGAGACTGCCAACCGCGCCTTCCATCGCGCGCTGGTCGCGCCTTGCGCCATGCCGCGGCTGCTGGCGAGCCTGGACGGATTGCGGCTGGCCAATTCGCGGCTGGTGCTCGCGATGGCGCGCAATGCCGGCTGGCGTCCACGCACCAACCAGGATCACCGGCTGATCCTGCAGGCCCTGCGCGCCCGCCAGATCGGCCATGCCTGCGAACTGCTGACCCGCCACAACCAGACCATCGAGCGGCTGGCGCGGCCGGGCGGCACGTAGCTCTGCACAGAGGTTCTGACGGTTGGCTTGGGCGCCTTGACGGCTTCAAGGGTCCCGATGTTCGAGGAATTCCTTCACCGGCCCAACGAAGGGGTGCATGAACTGGCCGAGCATGCCGCCGGGGATCGGCTTCACCGTACCGTAGTTGACCGGCCAGCGGTCCTTGGGCAGATGCCAGGTTCCGCCCAGCATATCGAACAGCGGCGTGTGGGCCGCGTAGTTCTTGTCGAGGGCCTCGGCGTCAGACGCGTGGTGCCAGTGATGGAACTGCGGCGTGACGATCACGTAGCGCAGCCAGCCGACATCCATCTTGATATTGGAATGGATCAGCACCGATTGCACGGAGATGAAAATGAGATAGGCGAAGATCGTATCCTGCGGAAAGCCGAGCAGGACGATCGGCACCAGCACCAGAGCACGCGTGGCCAACGGCTCAAGAAAGTGGAGGCGTGATCCCGACAGCCAGTCCATGTGTTCGGGCGAATGATGCACCGCATGGATTCGCCACAACCACGGCACCTCGTGATAGGCGCGGTGGGAGATGTATTCGACGGCATCGGCCGCCAGGATCACCAGCAAGAAGCGGACGATCGCCGGCAGGGCCACGACATGCGCCTGCAGGGATGGGCTGATCGCCCAGGCAAAAGCGTCATGCGCAAAATGCGTCGAGACCACCAGGAAGATGCCGATCAGCAGGTGGTTGACGCCGAAATAAGCGAGATCGAGTTTCCAGCCGGGACTGAGCGGCCCTTGCTCCGGCCGCACCCGTGGGAAGATCCACTCCAGCAGCACGAAGGCTGCGCCGGTGAAGAAGAGATCGAGCACCAGCCAGTCGAGGCCGAGATAAAAGCGCGGCTGGAGAAAATCCGGTGTCGGCACGTAGGGCCCACCCAGCAGCGTGGCGAGAAACAGCGCGCTGAGGCCGATCGCAGCCTGCAGCCGCGGGCCGCCGAGCACGATCCCGACGACCCCGAGCCAGGCCCCGATGACCATGGCGATCGCCAGCGTGAGGCGCAGCAGTTCGACGTCGTAATGGACCCGCAGCTCAGGCGTCGTAAGAAAGGCCGGGTAGCGCAGGCACAGCACAGCAGCGACGCTGAGCACGCCGATCGCGGCGCAGAGTGAACTGCCGATGCGCCCTTCCCCGATGCGCGGCCTCGACGTTTCCTGAGCCATTGACGGCCTCCCCACACGGATTCTCGAGCGCGTCAGCATGGGCGCGCGAGTTTTTCAAATCCAACGCTAGGGCATGTAGATGGCCGATAAGAGTTAAAATTGCCGGAAGTCAAAGTCTGCTTGGGCCATAAGCTGACCATCAATCACCGTCTTAGGCGCGATAAGAGCGCGGCCGCGTTCGGCTGCCTCGCAGTCCACGCCATATTATATTCGCCGTCGATCTTCACCCAATACGTACGTTCAGGCATGTCGCTCCCATCTAGTGAGTTGAAAGTGCATGTTGCCCTTTCGCGAATGATGGCGCCAATGGGGTCCTGAGCTTGGTAATCGATGAGCGCGACATACTGAACCGGCGGCACTCGTGCGACTTGGACCATGGCGTTCCTGGCTGCTTCAGACTTAGGCCGTAGAGGGTCCTTGAAGAACTCATCGAACGTCATTGTCTTCCGAAACTCGTCTACGCTAATCCGTTCATAGGTGGACGGAACAACCAGCCGCTCCTTGATTGCTCTATCACACGTTTGCACAAATTGAGAGTTGAAGGGTGGGTAGCCACGAACGTACGCGTGGCCCAGAACGATCGCAGCGAAACTCAGAAGCGCTGCGAATACGAGCTTTGTTCTCATCTTCCTGGTCGTTGCCGATATTGTCCACGCGGCACTCTGCACCGCTCCGAACAAGGAAGCGAAAATCAAAGGCAGAACATTTTTCGTTCAGCCGTTACTGAGCGCTAACGATGTCGCCTTTGAGTCCGAAGCAGCCATGCGTTTCGGAACGGGTCACCGCCGTCGTGTGTCACCCCCCAGGGCCGTCTTTCATGATGAAGCCCATCAGGTCGTCCACATTGTGCTCGAGATCCCGGATGATGTTCTTGACGACGTCGCCGATCGAGATCACGCCGACGACCTTGCCTGCGTCCAGCACCGGCAGATGTCGGAAGCCGCGCTGGGACATCATGGCCATGCAGCCGTCCAGCGGATGGTCCAGCCTGACCGTCACCGGGTTGGCCGTCATCACCTGGCCCACCTGCGTCTGCTTCGCATCGAGCCCGGGCAGCAGCACCTTGATGGCGCAATCGCCCTGGGTCACGATGCCGACCAGCACGCCGTCGTCGATGACCAGCACCGACCGGACCCGGTTGTCGCGCATCTTTTGCAAGGCTTCGACGACCATGTCGCGGGACCGAACATGGATCAGGGCGTCACTCTTCTGGGCCAGTGCGTTTCTGACTGTGGTCATCGATCTCTCTCGCACTCCCTGGTCTGTCTCGCCTTGACGGTCTGCATGGAAGCGTAGCCGAAATAGCTGGCCTCGTCAGCACTGCGCCGCCGCCGGCGAGGCTCGTCACCGATGGTGCGCTGCGGTGTGTCGAGGAACATGCCGTCGGCCTCCCGGGCACAACCCATCCCCACGACGCCGTATGAGGCACACACACCGTTGGCATCTACGCCACTCACGCGTCCCTGTGGCTATGGATTCCGGGTTCGCTGGTGCTGTTTCAAAACGGCTACGCCGTTTGTCGCGCGAATGCCCGGGAATGACGGAGCAAGACAGCAGCAGCGTTCCAGATATCGGTGTGTGTGTCCAAGGGCGAAGGCACGGCGAGCTTGGGCACGATTGGCCGGACGCGGTCGCCCTGCCCCCACAGCCTCGCGCATAAGCCCATGCGCGCGCGACGGCTGGGGCCCTCGCCCGCTCCCGTGTACATGCTCATCCGACGCGCCCGCGAACCGAAGGTCTCCAAAGGGTCCCCATGTCCAACCGCCACCATGCTTCGAAGCTCGCCGGCGACGGCGCCGACGGGCTGCCTTCCAGCCAGCGGCCCTGGGCGATCGCCGCGATCTTCACCGCGCTGTCGATGGCCTCGCTCGACGTCGCCATCGCCAACATCGCACTGCCGTCGATCTCGGCCGATCTCCACGTCACGCCGGCCGAGGTGGTCTGGGTCGTCAACATCTACCAGATCGCGCTGGTCGCAACCCTGCTGCCGCTCGGCGCGCTCGGCGAGATCGTCGGCCATCAGCGCATCTATCTCGGCGGCCTGCTGCTGTTCACGCTGGCGTCGGTCGGCTGCGCGCTGGCCTGGTCGCTGCCGACCTTGGTGATCGCGCGCGCCCTGCAGGGCCTCGGCGCCAGCGGCATCATGAGCGTCAACACCGCGCTGGTCCGCTTCGTCTATCCCGGCAAGATGCTCGGTCGCGGCCTCGGCCATAACGCGCTCGTGGTCGGCATCTCCTTCACCTTCGGCCCGACCATCGCCTCCGCCATTCTTTCGCTCGGCTCCTGGCCGTGGTTGTTCGCGATCAACCTGCCGTTCGGCCTGGTTGCAATCGCGATCGGCATGAAGATGCTGCCGCGGACGCCGCGCGCCGAGCACAGCTTCGACTTTCTCGGCGCCGGCTTCGCCGCACTTTGCCTCGGCCTCTTCATCACCGGCATCGGCAGCGCCGCGCATGGCGCGACGCCAGCGGCGGTCGTGGCCGAACTGGTGGGCGCGCTGGTGCTCGGCATCATCCTGACCCGCCGTCAGGCCGATCACCCGGCGCCGATGCTGCCGATCGACCTGTTCCGCCGCGGCGTGTTCGCGCTCTCGGCCGCGACGGCCGTGTGCTCGTTCTCGGTGCAGGGCCTCGGCTTCGTGTCGCTGCCGTTCTATTTCGAGGACATTCTGCAGCGCTCGCAGGTCGAGACCGGTTTCTTCATGACGCCCTGGCCACTCGCGGTGACGATCATGGCGCCGATCGCCGGGCGGCTGTCGGATCGCTTTCCCGCCGGCCTGCTCGGCGGCATCGGCCTCGTGATGCTTGGAACCGGCATGGCGCTGCTCGCTATGCTGCCGGAAAATCCGAGCACCGCCAACATCGTCTGGCGCATGCTGATCTGCGGCATCGGGTTCGGCTTCTTCCAGGCGCCGAACATGAAGGCCATCATGTCAAGCGCCCCGCCGCATCGCAGCGGCGGCGCCAGCGGCATCGTCGCGACCGCGCGGCTGACCGGCCAGACCACGGGCGCGGCCCTGGCTGCACTGTGCTTCAGCCTGGCGGGGCGCGAAGGCGCGACACTGGCCTTGGCGCTCGGTGCAGGTTTCGCCGCGCTCGGCAGCGTGATGAGCTTCCTGCGGCTTGCCGTGGCGCCACCGCGGGGCTGATGAGTTCGAGCGAACTACAACCCCGCGCCATCACAATTCTTCCGCGCCGCAAACGCATATTCTTGATTTGAAGGATGCAAACGTTCGCGGCACAGTGCGGCCCACAGTTCAACTGGCGAGTTGAACGAAAGGGATCTGCGATGGCAAACCTCACGATTAACGGCAAAGTTTATGATCTCGACGTCGAGCCCGACACGCCGCTGCTGTGGGCGATCCGCGAGAATGCCGGATTGACCGGCACCAAATATGGCTGCGGCATTGCACAATGCGGCGCCTGCACCGTGCATCTCGATGGCGCGGCCGTTCGGTCCTGCGGCGTCACCGTCTCCGAGGCCGCGGGCAAGCAGATCACCACGATCGAAGGCCTCGGCAGCGAGAGCGGCCTGCACAAGGTGCAGCAGGCCTGGCTGGAGAACGATGTTCCACAATGCGGCTATTGCCAGAGCGGCATGATCATGGCGGTGGCCGCGCTGCTGAAGGACAATCCGAAGCCGAGCGACCAGGACATCAACGACGCCATCACCAACATCTGCCGCTGTGGAACCTTCGCGCAGGTGCGCGAGGCGATCCATGCCGCCGCGAACGCCTGAGGAGGTCGGCATGAACAAGCACGTCTCGCCGCGCCTCAACCGCCGCTCCTTCATCATCGGCACCGCCGCGCTCGGCGGCGGGCTCGCGCTCGGGCTCGATCTTCCCTTCGGCGGCCCGCAAGTCGTGCGCGCCGCGGATGGTTCGCCAGAGGTCAATGCCTGGGTGGTGATCCGTCCCGACGACACCGTGGTGATCCGCATCGCCCGCTCCGAGATGGGCCAGGGCTCGCTGACCGGCCTCGCCCAGCTCGTCGCCGAGGAACTCGCCTGCGACTGGAGCAAGGTCACCACCGAATATCCGACACCGGGCCAGAACGTCGCCCGCAAGCGCGTCTGGGGCGACTTCTCCACCGGCGGGAGCCGCGGCATCCGCTCGTCGCAGGACTATGTCCGCAAGGGCGGCGCCGCCGCGCGCATGATGCTGATCCAGGCCGCCGCCGACCAATGGAAAGTGCCGGTGGCCGAATGCACCGCGGCGAACAGCGTCATCACGCACAAGGCGTCGGGCCGGACCACGACCTACGGCAAGGTGGCTGAAGCGGCGGCGAAGTTGACGCCGCCAGCCGACGTCAAGCTGAAGGACCCGAAGGACTGGACCCTGATCGGCAAGGGCGTGAAACGCCTCGACACCGCCGACAAGGTGACGGGCGCCATGATCTACGGCGCCGACATCAAGCTCCCGGGCATGCTCAACGCCGCGATCAAGGATTGTCCGGTCACCGGCGGCAAGCTGAAAAGCTATGATGAAGCCAAGATCGCCGGCATGAAGGGCGTGAAGAAGGTGGTGGCGGTCGACGGCACCGCAGTCGCTGTCGTCGCCGACACCTGGTGGCACGCGAAGACGGCGCTCGATGCGCTGCCGATCGTCTGGGACGAAGGCGAGAACGCCAAGGTCTCTTCGGCCTCGATCGCCAAATGGCTGGCCGAGGGTTTGGAATCGGGCCCGGCCTTCGTCGGCAACGAGAACGGCGACGCCAAGGCGGCGCTCGCCAGCGCAGCGAAGAAGGTGGAGGCAACCTACAACTATCCCTACCAGAACCACGCCACGATGGAGCCGATGAACGCGACCGCGCTCTACACGCCGGAGCGTTGCGAGGTGTGGTGCGGCACGCAGAATGGCGAGGCGGCGTTCGCCGCAGTGCTGGAAGCCTCGGGGCTGCCGGCCGACAAATGCGAGGTGCACAAGCTGATCCTTGGCGGCGGCTTTGGCCGGCGCGGCCAGACCGACTATGTCCGCCAGGCCGTACAGATCGCCAAAGCGATGCCGGGCACGCCGGTCAAGCTGTTGTGGTCGCGCGAGGAGGACATGACCCATGGCCGCTATCACCCGATCACGCAGTGCAAGCTCACCGGCGGCTTCGACGCCGACAACAATCTGACCGCGCTGCACATGCGCATATCCGGCCAGTCGATCCTGTTCAGCCTGCGCCCCGACGCGCTGGTCAACGGCAAGGATCCGGCGACCTTCCAGGGGCTGGCGCCGTCGGGCGAGGCGACGATCGGCTATTCCGTGCCGAATCTGCTGATCGAGCACTCCATGCGCAACCCGCACATCAATCCGGGCTTCTGGCGCGGCGTCAATGTGAACCAGAACGCGATCTATCTCGAATGCTTCATGGATGAACTCGCCAATGCTGTGGGCCAGGACCCGCTGGAATTCCGCCGCAGGCTGATGAGCAAGAATCCGAAGCATCTCGCGGTGCTCGACGCGGTGGCCGAGAAGATCGGTTGGGGCTCGCCGGCGCCGGAGGGCGTCTATCGCGGGCTGGCCCAACTGCACGGCTATGGCAGCTACGTCGCGGGTGCCGCCGAGATCTCGGTGATCGACGGCACCAAGATCAAGATCCACCGCATCGTCGCCTCGACCGACCCGGGCTATGTCGTCAACCCGGCGCAGGTGGAGCGGCAGATCGCGGGCTCGTTCGTGTATGGCCTGTCCGCGCTGTTCTATGGCGGCTGCACGGTCAAAGATGGGCGCATCGAACAGACCAATTTCGACACCTACAACTCGATGCGAATCGCCGAGATGCCGAAGGTCGAAGCGATCATGATACCGAGCGGCGGCTTCTGGGGCGGCGTCGGCGAACCGACTATCGGCGTGGCTGCGCCGGCCGTGCTGAATGCGTATTTCGCCGCCACCGGCAAACGCATCCGCTCGGTGCCGCTGCGCGACCAGAACATCACCTTCGCATGATCAGCGGGGCGGCAGGCGTTCGGAACAAAGCCTGCCGCCGTGCTATTCTGAACCCATGACATTCACCCGGCAGCGCACCCGCAGAGAGGTCGGCGGCCTGATCGCGGCGAGCGCTGCCCTGCTCGCGGCGCCGACCGTGCTGCGTGCGCAGACAACCGCGCGCGTCATCGTGATCGGCGGCGGCTTTGGCGGCGCCAGCTGTGCCCGCGCGCTGCGCCAGGCCGATGCGAAGCTCGAGGTCACCCTGGTCGAGGCCAACAAGACCTTCACCTCGTGCCCCCAGAGCAACGAGGTCATCGCCGGCCTGCGCGAGATCAGCGCTCAATATTTCGGCTACGACAAGATCGCCGCTGAAGGCGTGCGCGTCGTGCTGCTGGCGGCCGCCGCGATCGATGCGCCCGCGCACAAGGTCACGCTCGTCGACGGCGCGACGCTGGCCTATGACCGCCTCGTGCTGGCGCCGGGCATCGACATCGATTTCACCGCGCTGCAGGGCTATGACGAGGCCGCCTCCGCGCTCATGCCGCACGCCTACAAGGCGGGCGAACAGACGCTGCTGCTGCGGCAGCAGATCGAGGCGATGCCGGATGGCGGCACAGTCGCGATTGCCGTTCCCGCCAATCCGTCGCGCTGTCCGCCGGCACCTTATGAGCGCGCCAGCCTGATCGCGCATTATCTGAAGACGTACAAGCCGAAGTCGAAAGTGCTGATCCTCGACGCCAAGGACAGTTTTTCGCAACAGAAGCTGTTCGAGCAGGCGTGGAACGAGCTGTACGCGGGCATGATCGAGCGCATTCCGCTGTCGCAGGGTGGCCGCGTCACCGGCGTCGAGATCGCCACGCGCACGGTCGTGACCGAGTTCGGCAACTACAATCCGGATGTCGCCAACATCATCCCGCCGCAGAAGGCCGGTCGCATCGCGGCGCTGGCGGCGGCTGCCGACCGCACCGGCTGGTGCCCGATCGATGCCGCGACCTTCGCCTCGAAGCTTCTTCCGGACGTCCATGTCATCGGCGATGCCTGTCTTGGCGGCGGCATTCCGAAATCCGCCGGTGCAGCGCAGGCCCAGGGCAAGGCCTGCGCGGCCGTGGTCGTGCGCGACCTGACCGGACGCTCTTCCGAGCCGCCGCCGCTGACCGGCATCTGCTACAGTCTGGTCGCGCCGAACACCGCGTTCTCGCTATCCGGCGTCTATCAGCCCAAGGGCGATCTGTTCGCCGAAGTGGAGGGCGGCAGGACGAGCTCTCTCGACGCGCCGCGCAGTGCACGTGCCGCCGAGGCGGACGCTGCGACGGCCTGGTTCAAGGCGCTGATCTATGATGCGTTCGGTTAGCCGGGTCATCGCCATGATCATCTGCGCCCTGCCCGCAGCCGCGGTCGCGCAGGAGCTGAAGCCGTATACGATCGTCGGCGACGGCATCCCCGAGTCGCTCACCGGCCAACCCGGCGATGCCGCGCGTGGCCGCGCGCTCGTGCTCGCCCGCAGTTCGACCTGCATCCTCTGCCATTCCGGCCCGTTTCCGGAAGCACGCTTCCAGGGCGATCTCGCGCCGAGCCTCGCCGGCGCGGGCAACCGCGCCACCACGGCGCAGCTCCGGCTGCGGCTGGTCGATGCCAGCCGCATCAATCCCGAGACGATCATGCCGTCTTATTACCGCGTCGACGGGCTGACGCGCGTCGGTTCCGCCTGGCGCGACAAGCCGATCCTGACGGCGGAGCAGATCGAAGACATCGTCGCCTATCTCGCGACCTTGCGCGAGTGAGCCCATATGGACAGCATGTTCGAACCGCTCCACATGTCGCGTCGCCATCTGCTGCAGCTGGCGGGAACCGCCGCCGCGGCCAGCGCGCTGCCGCTGATCACGATCCGCCCCACGCAGGCGACGCCAGCGATGCTGACATCCGCCATCCGCAATCTCGTCGGCGAAGCCAAGGTGCAAATCGGCAAGGTCCGGCTCGACATTCCCCCGCTGGTCGAGAACGGCAACACCGTGCCGATGACCGTCAGCGTCGACCACCCGATGACGGCTGACAACTGCGTCAAGAGCATCCACATCTTCAACGAGAAGAACCCGCAGCCCAACATCGCGAACTTCCATCTGACGCCGAGCGCCGGCCGCGCGCAGGTGACGACGCGCATCCGGCTCGCTGACACCCAGAAGGTGGTGGCGATCGCAAAGCTCTCCGACGGCTCGTTCTGGTCGGTCAGCGTCGACGTCATCGTGACCTTGGCCGCCTGCACCGAGGAACTGCCGTGATGCCTGCCGCCCTCGTCAACGTACCCGCCAAGGCCAAGCGCGGCGCGGTCATCGAGATCAAGACCTTGATGAGCCATGTGATGGAGCCGGGCTATCGCCACACCGCCGCCGGCGAGGTCGTGCCGCGCGACATCATCACTAGCTTCACCTGCAGGTTCAACGGCGCCGAGATCTTCCGGGCCGACCTGTTCCCCGCCATCGCGGCCAATCCGTTCCTGTCGTTCTTCACCACGGCGAGCGAGAGCGGCCGCTTCGAGTTCGAGTGGATCGGCGACAATGGCTTTGTCGCCACCGCCTCGGCGGCGATCACGGTCGAATGATGCGGCGCGCTGTCCTCGCTATCCTGGCGCTTCTTGGCGCAGCGCTACCTGGTCTGGCCGGCGAGATCGCAGAATCCGCGCGCCGCTCCGGCTATGAGTTCATGTCGGCCGACACGAAGGCGATGCAGGACGACGACACCGCCAATCCAGCGATGCTGTCGGTGCTCGACGGCGAGACGCTGTGGCGCACGAAGGCCGGCGCTGCCGGCAAATCCTGCAGCGATTGCCACGGCGCCGTCGACGTCAGCATGAAAGGCGTCGCCGCGCGCTATCCCGCCTTCAATGCGGCGAGCGGCGCGCCTGTCGATCTCGGCCAGCGCGTCAATCTCTGCCGCAGGCAGCATCAGGAGGCTGAGCCGTTCGCACCCGAGAGCCGCGAATTGCTGGCGCTGACGGCCCTGATCGCAAGGCAGTCGCGCGGGATGCCGATCACCGCCGGTGACGATCCGCGGCTGGCACCGTCGGTCGCGCGCGGCCGCGCGCTGTTCATGCAGCGGCAGGGCCAGCTCAATCTCGCCTGCACCAATTGCCATGACGACAATTGGGACAAGCATCTCGCGGGCTCCGCGATCACGCAAGCACAGCCGACAGGCTACCCGATCTATCGGCTGGAATGGCAAGGCATGGGCTCGTTGCAGCGGCGCCTCCGCGGCTGCATGACCGGCGTCCGCGCCCAGGCCTACGATTTCGACGCCCCCGACATGATCGCGCTGGAGCTCTATCTGATGTCGCGGGCGCACGGCATGGCGGTGGAGGCCCCGGCGGTGCGGCCGTGAGCGGGCAAAAGCTCACGAGCTATCATGTGAGTCGTTTTAGAGCCGAGCAGCGCTGCACCTCGCCTCGCTTGCAGGACGTCGCTTCGAGCGAGCCTCCTAACTAATGAGTTACTCGTCATGCCCGGGCTTGACCCGGGCATCCACGTCTTTCTTTCCCGAACAACGGTGTGGATGGCCGGGTCAAGCCCGGCCATGTCGGACGAGAGACCTCCACACCCCCCAGATCAGGGCCCAGCCTTCCGTCCCTTCCGCGCCCCCGCCGCTGTCGCATCGATCACCGGGGGCGGTCCCTCCGAGGCCTGCTTCATCAGGGGATCGGTGGCGATGAAGTCGATGAAGGTGCGGACCTTGGCGGAGAGATATTTGCGGCTGGGATAGACCGCCATCAGTGGCGCCCTGATCGTCATCGCGTCCGGCAGCACCGTCTCGAGCCGGCCGCTGGCGAGATCGTCGGCCATCAGCCAGCGCGGCAGCACCGCCATGCCCATGCCGGCGACGGCGGCGTGATGCAGCAGCGTCTCATTGCCGCTGATCAGCACGTCCTTGAACGCCAGCGCGACCTCGCCGTCAGGACTGGACAACGTGATCGTCCGGAGCGGATACAACGCGTATTTCAGCATTGCATGGCCATTGAGATCGGCCACCGCCTTCGGCCGCCCGGCCGCGGCGAGATAGCTCGGCGCGGCGACGAGCTGCATCAGCACTGGCGTCAGCGGCCGCGCGATCAGCCCGTCGCCCGGTGCCGCGGAGACGCGCAGCGCCAGATCAAATCCCTCGTCGACGAGATTGACCAGGCGTCCGCTGAGATCGAGATCGATCACCACGTCCGGATAGCGCGCGCGGTACGCCGCGAGCGTGCCGGCAAACAGCGGATTGGCGAACCATACCGGCGCGCTGACCTTCAGGGTGCCGCGCGGGATCACGGTCGCCTTGCTGACGACGGCCTCGACCTCGTCGAGAGATTCCAGCATCGGCCGCACCTGGTCGAAATAGACCTGGCCGGCCTCGGTCAGGCCGACCCGCCGGCTGGTGCGGTTGAGCAACCGGGTCGAGAGCCGCTGCTCCAGCTGCATGACATGCTTGGAGGCCATCGCCGGCGAGAGCCCCAGGCGATCGGCGGCGGCCGCGAAGCTCTTGAGCTCCGCGACCTGGCAGAACACCCGAATACTGACCAGCGTATCCACTTGTCATCAACCCTCAGGAAATGATGGCTTAACGAAAAGCATAATGATCAAACCAGAAGAAATTATCAATGTCGGGCACCTTTCCATTTGGAGCTCCGACCATGTCCAGCACCGCATCGACCACCGATCTCAGCCCACTCCAGCCCTCGCTGGCGCTGCGCATCAGCCTGTGGGTCGCCCAGACCCTGCTCTTCGCCCTGTTCTGCTTCGCCGGCGTCACCAAGGTCTTCACCCCGATCAAGGAACTCGCCCAGATGATGCCGTGGACCGGCGAATATTCGGTGGCCTTCGTCCGCACCATCGGCCTGATCGATCTGGCTGGCGGGCTCGGCATCCTGCTGCCGTCGCTGACTCGCATCATGCCGCGCCTGACCGTGCTGGCTGCGATCGGCTGCGCCACGCTGCAGGTGTTCGCGTTCGCCTTCCACATCTCCCGCGGCGAAGCGGCGGTCACGCCCTTGAACATCCTGCTGCTGGCGCTGTCGCTGTTCGTGCTGTGGGGCCGCAGCAGCAAGGCGCCGGTCGCGCCGCGCGGCTGATCCGAGCATCGCCGGCGCTGGTCATCCGGCGCCGGCGCATCCCGTGCTTTGAAGGAAGCCATGATGAGCGAACCGATCCCTGACGTGTCGCGCCGCGGCTTTCTCGCTGGCGCAACGGCCCTCGGCGCCCCAGCCCCCGCCGTCCCGGCCGTCGCCCAGCATCGCGCCGGCATTGTCGTGCTGATCGACCGCAACGACCCCCATGTGATGGGTCATGCCATCAGCTATTCCGGCAATCTGACGCGGCATTTCGCCAGTCTCGGACAGACCCCCGCGATCGAGGTCGTCGCCAACGGCACCGGCATCGATGTGTTTCGCGCCGACAAATCACCGCTCAAGGAGCCGCTCGCGGCGCTGCGGCAGATGTATCCGCATATCGGCTTCAGCATGTGCGCCTCGTCGAAGTCGATCGCGGAGAGCAAGGAGAACCTCACGATCCAGCTGATCGACGGCGCCAGGCTGGTGCCGTTCGGCATCGGCCGCGTCGTCGAACTGCAGCGCAAAGGCTGGGCCTACGTCCATGGCTGAGGCTTTGAGCGCGCCCGCACGGCGCGATCTGCTGCTGGCCGCGGCCAGCCTGCTGCTGACAAGCAGGCCTGCCTGCGCCGGCGCGCAAGACCCGAGCCCGCCGGTGTTCCGCAGCGGCCGCACCCAGTTCATCGTCGAGCGGCCGCGCAAGGCGCCGCCGCCTTTGAAGCTGCAGGATATGAGCGGGAAGGACGTGACTCTCGCGCCCAAGCCCGGCCATGTCACGCTGGTCAATCTCTGGGCGAGCTGGTGCGCGGCATGCAAGATCGACCTGCCGACGCTGGCCGGGCTGGACCGGATGCGGAGTCCGGCGCTCGACGTCTGGACCATCTGCACCGACCGGCGCGACATCAAGAGCATCCGCCGCTATGCCGAGGCGATCGCGATGCCCCGCGCCTCCTTCGCCGATCCGCATGCGCAAGCGACCAATCCGGCCAATGCCGATGCCTCGCTTTTCGCGACGCCGGCGATGCCGATCACCTATCTGATCGGCACGACGGGATTGATCGAAGGCTATGTCACCGGGGCGGCCGAATGGCTGTCCGAGCCGGGCCAGGCGCTGCTGCGCTATTATCTCGATCTGCCGGGCGCGTGAAAAATCATAACCGGCGGCCATGCCGCCGGCTGTCGTTCTCTTTGAAAAGATACCTATTCTGCTGGCGCCGCATGCATGTCGGCATGCGCCACGTAGCTCTCGGACGTGCCGAGCCGCCCCAGCGCGAACAGCCCGCCTGCGACCACGGCATAGGCCAGCGCCACCGCCGGCGTGACACCGAAGCCGCCGCCGATGCCGACCGCCTCGCCATGCATGAAGCCGAAATAGGTCATCACGGCACCGGCCAAGGCGAAGGCCGCCGCCTTGGTGAAGTCGCGCTCGATCACGAACACGCCGATCGCGCCGAGCACGAGGCCGGCGAGGATCGAGCCGCCGCCCATCACTTCCAAGCCGTGATACAGAACGCCCTGCTGCGGCAGCGCGGCAATCGCGGCGGTCTTGACCGCATCGACCTTGTCGGCTGCGAGACCGCCGATGCTCTGCGCCGCCGTCACGGTGGAAGCCAGCATGGTGTCGATCTGCAGCTTGGCCCAGGCGGCGAGATGCGGCGTGAAGGCGAGCACGATTGCCGGCGCGTGCTTGACCGGCGTGGTCTGGAACGCCTGCGCGCCGATCAACATGCCGATATAGAGCAGGATCGGCGAAATCGCGACCACCGGCACCAGCGCCAGCAGCACCGAGATGATGCCGAGCCAGGATAGCACGATCACCATCAGGCCGGTCGCCGCCGAATAGCCGATGCGGCCGCCCATCGCCTTCCAGCCGGGATGGCCGATATAAACGGCGTTGATGAACGGGTTGCCCATCATGCAGCCGATCAGGCTGACGATGCCGTCGGCGGTCAGCACGCGTGTCGTCGGATATTCGTCGCCGGCGGCTTCCGCGCTCTCGACATTGTCCATGGCCTCGACGAGGTCGTAGATGCCGAACGGGATCGCGGTGACCAGGATGATGCCGAGATATTCGAAGCCGGAGAACACCGTGCCGAACGCCGGCAGCGGCACCGAGAAGCCGAAGCTCGCAAAGGCATCGCCGACGCCCTTGACGCTGAGGCCGCCGAGACCGAGGCCGAACAGGTTCGAGCCCCAGCCGATGATCATGCCGACGGCGATCGCCACGAGACCTGCAGGCAGCCCCTTCGGATATTTCACACCGCCGAACCAGCTGACGAGAATGATCGCGAAGCAGACGAGGCCGATCTGCGGCGTCATGTACATCTCGAGCGCCGGCCGCATCGAGATGAAGGTGACCGAGACGCCGGCGAGCGTGCCGAGCAGCGCCGCCCGCGGCGTGATCTTGCGGATGTACGGCGCGACGAAGCCGCCGATCATCAGGATGAAGCTCTGGAAGAACACCCAGACGAGCCCGGCGGACCAGCCCTTCAGCGGATCGCCGGTCTTGAGCGTGATCGGCAGCATGATCACGAAGGTGACGATGAACATATGCGGGACGCTGACACCGGACGGCAGCGCGCAGACATCGGTCCGCCCCGTCTTCTGCGCCAGGCGATAGGCGAGAAACGCGTAGTAGAAGGTCGACAGGCACATCATCAGACCGAGCGCCGGCAGGATGCGGCCGAACACCAGGCTGTCCGGCATCTTCAGCACGAAGCGCAACAGCCCGGTGAGGACGAGCATGTTGACGAGGATGTTGGTGCCGAAACCGAAGAACGCGTTCCAGTCGCCGGGTGTCCACAGCACCGGCTTGAAATCCGCACTTGTCGAGCTTGCCGTCCCGCTTCCGCTCATCGCCTTGCTCCCCTGTTGAGTTGAACGCCTACATTTTCGAGCTCATCTCTCGCGACCCGTGTCTCTCGTGTCTCCTCTGCGGCTCAGCCGATCGCCTGCAGCACGGCCGCTGACTCCGCGACCCAGCCGAAAATGCCGCCCTGGGCCTTGATCATCTTCAGGCCCATCTCGTGGAATTCGGGGAAGTAGGAAGCGCAGCCATCGGAGATGACGACGCAGCGATAGCCGCGGTCATTGGCCTCACGCACGGTGGTGTTGACGCAGACCTCCGTGGTGACACCACACACCAGCAGATTTTCAATGCCGTGATGCTGCAGCACGTCGCCCATTTCGGTCGCGTAGAACGCGCCCTTGCCCGGCTTGTCGATCACCACCTCGCCATCGATCGGATAGAGCGCGGGAATGATGTCGTGCCCGGCCTCGCCGCGAATGAGGATGCGCCCCATCGGTCCGGGATCGCCGATCCGCAAGGACGGTGCACCGCGTTCGATCTTGGCCGGCGGCGCGTCGGACAGATCCGGCTCGTGGCCCTCGCGGGTGTGAATAACCAGCATGCCGGTCTTGCGCGCCGCCGCCAGCACGTTGGCAATCGGTGCAACCGCCCGCGCCAGCTGCGACACGTCATTGCCGAGCGTCTCGCCGAAGCCACCCGGCTCCATGAAGTCGCGCTGCATGTCGATGATGACCAGCGCGGTCCTCGACAGATCGAGGCTGATCGGCTCGGGCTCGGCTGTGATCGTGGCGGTTGCCGCTGCAGATAAGTTCGCCATGTCAGCCGCTTGCCTCCCCGCGAGAATGTCTCGCAACCATCGAAGCAAGCGCTATGCCATTGTGTACAATTACCGTATGAGCACCACCGACTACGAAGTCATAACTCATTCAATGGGTTGGAACGGCGACCTGACGCTGCCTGATTGCTGGGCAGCCGTCACTCTCAAGCGATCAGCTTATTTTGTGAGCGGCCATTGCATGCAACGGTCACCGCTTTGCTGCTCTGCGAGCCAAGCGAAACACGCGTGGTGATCGTGGCGTGCTTGACGGCCCGCCCGCCTCGCACGGCTCCCTGGGGTGCGTCCCGGCGTTCGCCGGGACGACCGCGTTGTGCTTGGCGCCAGCCTATCGCCTCACGCCGCTACGCCGCCGGCTGCCGCGACGCCGGCTTGCGCTCGACGGGATGAATGTCGATGCCGCGCAGCCGTCCCAGCCGCAGCACGTCCATCGCCACGGTGCGGCCGATGCGGTCGCGGTCGAGCACGCGGATCAGGTCGTCGACGCCGTTGATGTCGACACCGTCGAGCCTGATCACGACATCGCCCGGCAACAGCCCGGCACGCGCGGCCGGCCCGTCCGGCTCGATCTGCATCAACAACGCGCCCATCTTGTTCTCGACGCCGGCCAGCACGGCGTGGCGCCGCGGCACCGGCGCGGTCTGTCCGGAGACGCCGACATAGGCGCGGCGGACATAGCCGTGGCGGATGATCTCCGACAGCACGAATTGCGCGGTGTTGCTGGCAACCGCAAAGCAGATGCCCTGCGCGCCTTGGATGATGGCGGTGTTGATGCCGATCACCTCGGCGGCCGACGACACCAGCGCCCCACCCGAATTGCCGGGGTTGAGCGCGGCATCGGTCTGGATAACGTCCTCGATCATCCGGCCCGAGACCGAGCGGATCGAGCGGCCCAGCGCCGAGACGACGCCGGCGGTCACCGTCGACTCGAAGCCGAGCGGATTGCCGATCGCGACCACGAGTTGGCCGCGCCGCAGGCTCTTGGAGTTGCCGAGCGCGGCGTAACGCAAATCGCGCGCATGGTTCGCGCGCAGCAGCGCGAGGTCGGTGTCGGGATCGACACCGAGCACCTGGGCGTCGGTGACGACACCCTCGACATCGCGCAACCGGATGGTCTTGGAGCTGCCGACCACATGGCTGTTGGTCAGCACGAGACCATCCGGCGAGATCACGATGCCGGAGCCGAGGCCGCCGCGCTCGCCGCGGGAGCCGACCTTCGGGCCGGTCTCGACGCGGACGACGGCCGGGCCGACGCGCTCGGTGACGTCGATGACAGCATTGGAATAGGCGTCGAGCAGCGCCCGATCATCGGCGGGGGCAGCACCAGACGCTTGCGCCGGCGACAGTGCGTCGCCGGCGACATCGGAAGTGAAATCCAGCATGGTGTAATTCCTTTGTAACGTCAGATGGGTAGCAGGCCGCTCCGGCGCAAGATCACAGCCGGCGGAGCTGTTCCCGCGGCCCTTGGCGAGACTCATGCGCGATGTGGTAGGAGTTCGGCAGGGTATTTGATGCATTTGATTGCGGGAGGAAGCATGCGGCTGCGAGACCGGCTGTTGTCATTGTGCGGGGCGATCGTGATCGGAGCGGGCATGGCGAGCGCGTCGCTGGCCGCGACCGCCGCGGTCCGCAGCGGCGACACCCTCCAGCTCGGTGAGACCGTGTATCGACTGGACGGCATCGACGCGCCGGAGGTCGATCAGCTCTGCATCGACGACCACGCCGACCCCTGGAGCTGCGGTGTCGAGGCGCGCGAACAGTTGACCAGACTGATCGCCGGCCGCGCGGTGCGCTGCGACGATCTCGGCCCGGACAAGCCGCTCAAGAGCCGCAGGCTCGGCCTCTGCACCGTCGACGGCGACAAGCTCAGCCTCAACCAGCAGATGGCACGGGCCGGCTACGCCGTGAGCGCCGACCCGGCGGTCAAATATCGCGCCAAGGACGATATCGCCGCCGCCAAGGAGGCGCTGCGCGGGATCTGGAAGGGCTGTTTTGTCGCCCCCGGCGAGTTTCGCACCGATAAGAAGGACGGCTCCCTGCTCGGCGCCTCCTGCCGCAGCGATCGCGACCGCGAGATCCGCGACGTGTTGTTCCCGGACGCCCCGAGCGCGCCGCCCGGCTGCAGCATCAAGGGCAAGTTCGCGGTGCGCGCCCGCGTCACCGGCAATATCGGCATCTATCATCTGCAGGGCTGTCCGAGCTATCCGGCGACGACCGAACCGGATCGCTGGTTCTGCTCAGAGGATGACGCCCGCGCCTCCGGCTTCCGCCGCGCCTTCAATTGCCGGGTGCCGAAGAAGTGAAGTCGGCGCACTGACGCCACATAATCCAGAGGGTTTCGTGTGGCCCCTGGATCGCTTCGCTTGCACTCGCGATGACCGCATGTGTGGCGTTCAGTGCCCGCCACGACCGTCATTGCGAGCGCAAGCGAAGCAATGCAGGGGCTCAGCAACGACTCGGCGATATCAGCGGCGATGCTCAATGCTGCATCTGCATCAGCGGATCCATCGGCATCATGTTGTGGTTGAGGTTCGACATGATCCACAGCGAGCCGCCGACCACAAGGAAGACGATGATCAGCCCGAAGGCGAGCGCCAGCACGTTGTTGGTGTTGTCGGGCCCGGTCGTGATGTGCAGGAAAAACACGAGATGCACGCCCATCTGGGCGATCGCCAGCACGATCAGCGCCACCGGAATCGAGGGCTGCCAGACCAGGTTGGTCCCGGCGATGAAGAACGAGGCCGCGGTCAGCAGCACCGCAAGGCCGAGACCCGCCACGTGGAACAAGATGCGGGAACGCAGATCGCCATGCTGCTGCTCGCCCGGCGCAAGATCGCCGCGACCGTCGAACTCTTGGACCTGATCGGTCATGTCGCACTCCCGAGCAGATAGACCACGGAGAACACCGCGACCCAGATGATGTCGAGCGCGTGCCAGAACAGCGCGAAGCACAGGATGCGGCGCTCGATGTCGGCGCGGAATCCCTTCGTCATCACCTGCGCCATCATCGTCAGCAGCCAGAGAAGGCCGGCGCCGACATGCAGCCCGTGGCAGCCCACGAGGGTGAAGAAGGCCGACAGGAAGGCACTGCGGCTCGGCCCGTCGCCGCGCCCAACGAGATCGGTGAATTCCCGGGCCTCGAGCAGCAGGAAGCCGGCCCCGAGCAGGCCCGTCGCAGCCATTGCGACCTGGAACCAGAGCGCGCTGTGGCGCTCGGCGGCGATGCTCGCCATGCCGCAGGCGAAGCTCGACACCAGCAGCAGCGCGGTCTCGATCGCAACGTTGCGGATGTCGAACAGCTCCGCGCCGCCGGGCCCGCCGGCCGTGGCTTTCGACAGCACCGCGAAGCTCGCGAAGAAACACGAGAACATCACGATGTCTGACAACAGGAAGATCCAGAAGCCGTAGCCGGTCACGATCCGCTTCGGCGCGGGCCCGTCGTGCTCGGCCGCCCGCAGGTGATGCGGATCGGCATAGGCCGGGGCCTGCTCGACAGCGCTTACCGACATCGCCACACTCCGACGACGAACCAATCAGTGTGCATGGGATGCTCCGCGTTCCGGCCGCGACTTGTTCTCGCTCAGCTGAGGTCCGGGCGCTGGTGGAATGTGCTGGCTGGCGATCTTGCCGAACAGTTCGGGATCGGCGAGCCGGTAGGTCTTCGGCGTCGTCTCGACCGACTGCGCTGCGAGCTGCTCGTAGCTCGCCTCGTCGAGCACCTGGTCGCTCTTGGCGGCGTTGGCTGCCCAATTGGAGAAGTCGACCTGCGACACAACATTGGTGTCGAACATCATGTCCGGAAAGCCATCGCCGCTGAACTGCGAGGCGAGGCCCTTGTAGGTCCCGACGTGATCGCCGCGCAGGTTCAGCTGCGTCACCATGCCGTTCATGGTGTAGATCATGCCGCCGAGCTGCGGGATGAAGAACGCCGTCATGACGCTGCCCGAGGTCAGCTCGAAGCGCAGCGGCGCGCCGATCGGAACCGTGAGGCTGTTGACTGTCGCGATACGCTGGTCGGGATAGAGGAACAGCCATTTCCAGTCGAGCGAGACCGCCTGGATGCGGATCGGAACGCCGGTGCCGGCGACGGGCTTGGCAGGATCGAGATCGTGCGAGCCGATCCAGGCGACGCCGCCGAGCAGGATCACGGTGAGCGCCGGGATCGACCACACCACGAGTTCGACCGCGCCGGAATAAGCGAAATCCGGTCGGTACGTCGCCCTCGTGTTGGAGCTGCGGAACCAGAACGCGAAGGCGAGCACGGCGATCGAGGTCGGCACGATGATCGCCAGCATGATGATGACGGAGTCGATCAGGATCGTCTGCTGCGCGGCGGCGATCGGTCCTTTCGGATCGAAGATGTTCATGCGGTCATCCGGCGTTCAACCCCGCTCACAACCCATGCTGGGTCGGGAGGTTCCTGCGCCGCGACAACCGCTCAGCGGCTGACGCGCCAGATCGTGCCGTTGCCGTCCTCGGAGATCAGCAAACTGCCGTCGCGCGCCACGGCGACGCCGACCGGCCGGCCCCAGACCTCGCGGTCGTTGACGACGAAGCCGGTGACGAAATCCTCATATTCGCCGGTGGGCACGCCGTCCTTCAGCCTCACCCGGATCACCTTGTAACCGGTGCGCTTGGAGCGGTTCCAGGAGCCGTGCTCCGCGGCGAAGGCATCGCCGCGATACTCCGGCGGGAACAGGGCTGCGTCATAGAAGGTGAGGCCGAGCGAGGCGGAATGTGCCTGCAGCAGCACGTCGGGAATCGTGACCTGCCCCTTCAGGTCAGGACGCTCGCCGGCGTGCCGCGGGTCCTCGTTGTCGCCGACATAGTACCAGGGCCAGCCATAGAACCCGCCCTCCTTCACCCGTGTGACATAATCCGGCACCAGATCGTCGCCGAGCCCATCGCGCTCATTGGTGGAGCACCAGGGCGTGCCCGATCCAGGCTGGATCGCCAGGCCGACGCAATTGCGGATCCCGGTGGCGAACAGGCTGCGGTTCTTGCCGTCGGGATCGAACGCCAGCACGCCGGCACGTTCGGTCTCGGCGCCCCACGCAGCGCCCGGCGGATTCGCCTTGATCCAGGCGGCGAGGCCGCCATCCGGCTCGCCAAGAGCTTCGCCGACATTGCCGGCCGACCCGACCGAGACCAGCATGCGCTGGCCGTCCGGGGTGAAGACGAGATCGCGCGTCGAATGGCCATAGCCCGCGGGCAGGTCGGCGACGACGACCTGCATTGCGCCCGCCGGCTTCATGTCGCCGGACCGATAGGGAAAGCGCAGCACGCGGTCGGTGCTCGCCACATAGACCCATTGCGGATCGACGCTCGGATAGAAAGCGATGCCGAACGGATGGCCGAGCCGCTCGGCGAACATCTCACTTGACGCAACCTTGCTGCCGTCCTCGCTCGGACGCAGCACGCGGATGCGCCCTGCCCGGGTCTCGGCAACGAAGATGTCGCCATTGGGCGCGGTGCGGATGATGCGCGGGCCGCTCAGCCCGTCCGCGAACAGCGCGATCTTGAAGCCGTCGACGACCTTGGGCAGGACCGAGGCCGGCCGCTGCACCACGCGCGAGACATTGGCGGCGGATGCGGTGGCGCCGGGCTTCGGCAGATCCTCGGGACGGATCAGCCGGATCGTGCCGGGCGCGTCGCCCTGCCAGCTGCCGAAGGCGTCCCGGCCTTTCAGCACTGCAGGTTCGGCTGCTGCGGATGTCGTCGCCAGCGCAGCGACAGTCGCCGCAACCGTCATTCTCGTCCAAATCGTCATGCAATCCTCGCGCGTCGCCCGCGTCTCAAGCGGCCGGCAGCCTACTCTGTTCCCGGCGAGAAGATTCCGTGTCGCGGCGATGTGACGCGATTACGACAGCGCGCCGAGCACACCGCGCGTCGCCTGATCGATTTCCTCGACATAGCGGCGGCGCGCGAAGGACTCGGTGAGGAAGCCGATCACCTTGCGGCTGTTCTCCGACTCCAGCACCGCGAGCACCTCGGCGCCGGAATCGTCAAAGATCTTCATCGCCGTCTTGACGTTCATTTCGGGCAACAGCGCGACATCGAAATATTTGGCGAGCTCCACCACCTGGATGTCGTCCGCGATCGAATCCAGTTCGCCCGAGAACAGATCGGGCAGCGACACCAGCCCGCAATAATCGTCGCTGTTGTTGACGACCACGACCGCCTGGCGGGTGCCGAGCGCGAATTCGCGCCGGCAGGCGGCGATCGAGGTGGTGGTCGGCACCTTGCCGACGTCGGAGCGCATCAGCCGCTCGACGGTGAGATTGCGCAGCCAGCCGACATCATTGGCGCTGCGGATGGTCTCACCGCGCAGATGCAGGCGCCAGGTCGAGAACGAGTGCCCGAACAGCACGCGCACGCACACCGAGGTCACGATGCAGGCGGCCAGCACCACCGCGGTGACGTCGACGCTGCGCGTCATCTCCAGCACCAGGAAGGACATCGTCAGCGGCCCGCCGACGATGGCGACGCCGAGCGTCGCCATGCCCGTGAGCATCGCGACGAGGGGATCCAGCGCGACGCCCAGTCCGACCATCGCGAGCAGGCCTGCGAACAGCTTGCCGAGCAGGCTGCCGATGAACAGCGAGGCGAAGAACAGGCCGCCGCGGAAGCCCGACGCCAGCGAGATCAGGCAGGCCGCGAGCTTCAGCACGATGATGGTGGCGATCATGCCGACCGCCATCTCGCGATGCAGGTCGAGCAGCATCGCGCCGTGACCGGCCGCCAGCACCTGCGGCGTGACGATCGCCATCGCTCCGACGCAGACACCGCCGATCGCGGGACGCAGCCACACCGGAATGCGGACGAACAGCCGCTCGACCGCCGGCGAGGCACGCATCACCACGATGCCGATGCCGGCGACCAGCAGCGCGAGCACGAACAGCGCGATATATTGCTCGAAGCCGACCGCGCCGACCTTTTGGATCTCGAGCGAATACGGCGCACCGGTGAGATATTGCGACGTCAACGCCCCGGCCAGCGAGGCCGCCAGGATCGGCGCGGCGCTGGCCACCGAATACACCCCGACGATCAGTTCGCACGCATAGAACGCGCCGGTGATCGGCGCGCCGAAGGCTGCGGCGATGGCGGCGGCCGCGCCGCAGCCGACGATCAGGCGGAGATCGTTGCGGCGAAGCGTGAGATATTGGCCGAGCAGCGAGGCCACGCCGGCACCGATCTGGGTGTAGCCGGCCTCGAGGCCGACCGAGGCGCCGGAGCCGTTGGAGACCAGCGTCTGGCTGCTCACCACGATGCTGTCGCGCATCGACAGCCGGCCGCCGCGCAGGGCATTGGCCTCGACCGGGTCCACAGCGGCCGCGATCTTCCAACGCCGCCGCAGCCATTCCATCACCCCGAGGATGAGGCCACCGCAAGCCGGCGCAATCAAAGCGATGATGGGATTGACCCAGGCATTGGCGCTGAGCCGCACGTCGATCGGGATGCCGTAGATCAGCACATGGGCGACCTGCGCGATCAGGCTCATCACCGTCACGATCGCGCCGGTGGCAACGCCGATCACCAGCGCCAGCGGTATCAGGTAGAACTCGTTGCTGCGCAGCAGCGCCCGCAGCCGCGTGACCACCCGGTTCGAAGCCTTGCGATCGATGATATGCGACAGCGTGGAGAGCACGAGAGCCATTTCTTCTAAGATGAGGCCTCTCGGTGGCAATAACCCGCCGCAAATTGCGGAACAAGCGCGAATTCCTTTCTAGTCGAAACGTGGTTGACTGGTCCGGAAAGTGGAACCGCCGCGGCCTGCGGGGAGCAGCGACAGCATCAACGAAATCGACGCGGGAACGTCGCAAAACTGGCTTTGCCGTTTCCGGCGGGCTTCCGGCCAATCCGGTCGCCTGTTCCTCGCACCCGAACGACAGCGCCCGCTGCGGGGGTCCGCGGCTGACGCAACGACCGGTATCAGGCGATAGACGAACGCCTCAGACGCGCTCGATGATGATCGCCGGCGCCATGCCGCCGGCCGCGCACATCGTGACCAGGCCGCGCTTGAGGTCGCGCCGCTCCAGCTCGTCGAGCAGGGTGCCGATCAGAATCGAGCCTGTGGCCCCGATCGGGTGCCCCAGCGCGATCGAACCGCCATTGACGTTGACCTTGGCGCGGTCGAGCTTGAGGTCGCGGATGTACTTCTCGGCAACGACCGCGAACGCCTCGTTGATCTCGAACAGGTCGATGTCATCGAGCGTGAGCCCGGCCTTGGCCAGCACCTTGCGCGTCGCCGGCACCGGCGCGTTCAGCATCAAGGTCGGATCGTCGCCCATATTGGCCATCGCCACCACGCGCGCGCGGGGCTTGAGCCCATGCGCCTTGGCATAAGCCGGCGAGGCCAGCAGCAGCGCGGCGGCGCCGTCGACCACGCCCGACGAATTGCCGGCGTGATGCATGAACTCGATCTCGAGGCCGGGATAGCGCTGCAGGATCAGGCCGCGATAGGTCGTGCCCTTGTCGTCGAGCGCGTAATCGGCAATCGCCGGAAACGCCGGCTTCAGCCCGGCCAGCGCCTCGGCGGTGGTCTGCGGCCGCGGATATTCCTCATGGTCGAGCGCGAGGCTGCCGTCGTCGCGATGCACCGGCACCAGGCTCTTCTTGAAGTGCCCGCCGGCGATCGCGGCCGCGGCGCGCTTCTGGCTCTCCAGCCCGAGCGCATCGACATCGGCGCGGGTGATGCCTTCCATGGTCGCGATGGCGTCGGCGCACACGCCTTGATGCGACTGCGGATGCAGCGCGCGCAGATGCAGATTGCCGGCATCCATCATCAGCGGACCCTCGCCGCGCCGTCCTTCCATCGACATCATCTCGCAGCCGCCGGCCACGACGAGATCCTCTTGCCCCGCCATGATCGAAGCGGCCGCGATATTGACGCTGGTGATGCCGGAGCCGCAGAAGCGGTCGAGCGTGACGCCGGAGGCGCGGATGTCATAGCCGGCATCGAGCGCCGACATGCGGCCGAGATCGCCGCTCTGCGGGCCGCGCTGCGACGAGCAGCCCCAGATGATATCGTCGACATCGGCGGTGTTGATGCCGGTGCGATCCGCCAAGGCGCGCAGCACGGTGGCGCCGAGATGCTGCGGATGCAGCCCGGCCAGCGCCCCCTTGCCGGCCTTGCCGATGCCGCGCGGTGTCCTGCAGGCGTCGATGATGAGCGCGTCGACCATGGTGTTTCCTTTGCCCGTTGTTGTTCTCAGGTCGGCCGTCAGGCCGCAGCGCCGCGCCGCCAACACCGCCTTTGCTGTCGCATAGCATTCCGCCGGCGGTGTCCACAACGGCACTTCGAGCTGTCAGCGCATGATCAGAACGCACGGCATACCGTTGACGTTACTCGCTTTTCCGTCACACGAACAATTCACCGCAGCGCCGTGATGGACTGCCCTTCTCACAGGCGCGTTGAAGACGATCCTGCCATGGCCACTTGTCTTGCAGCGCCCCTCGAACCACCGCATCCGCAACATCGCCGCGCAGGCCACAGCGCATTGTCCAATCAAGCGAACTGACCGTTCACCCAAGGCTCCTTGTAAAGTCTGGACGAGTGCAGGATCGTGGCATGCCAGTGGCGAACCGGATCAGGATCGCGCCAGGGCCAAGCGCAACACGGACGCGACAAGGCGCCGGATCGGGAGGACGTCATCATGATCACGATGTCACGCCGCCAACTCATGGCGGGGGCCGCAGGCCTGTCGCTGGCGCCCCTCTGCCGCGTGCCGGCAACGGCGGCAGATGCGGCCAAGTCCGACAGCAAGGACGTCACGAAGATCCTCGCCCATTATCTCGTCAGCGCGCGCTACGAGGACCTGCCGGAGAATGTCCGCAAGGCAGGCGTCCGCACGCTCCTGAACTATGTCGGCGTCGCCATTGGCGGGTCGCACCACGAGACGGTGGACATCGCGGTCGCGGCGCTGGCGCCGTTTTCCGGCCCGCCGCAGGCCAGCCTGTTCGGCCGAGCCGAGCGGCTCGACATCATGAACGCGGCCTTCATCAATGGCGTCTCCAGCCACATCTTCGATTACGACGACACCCACCTGAAGACGATCATTCATCCCGGCGGGCCGGTGATCTCGGCCATCCTGGCTCTTGCAGAGATGAAGCCGGTCAATGGCCGCGACCTGCTCAATGCGCTCGTGCTCGGGGTCGAGACCGAATGCCGGATCGGCAACGCGGTGTATCCCAATCATTACGATGTCGGCTGGCACATCACCGGGACCGCCGGCGTGTTCGGCGCGGCCGCCGCCGCGGGCCGGCTGATGGGCCTGAGCGAACAGCAGATGGTGTGGGCGCTCGGGCTCGCCGCCTCGCAGCCGGTGGGCCTGCGCGAATCCTTCGGCTCGATGAACAAGAGCTTCAATCCCGGCCGCGCCACCGCCGACGGCCTGTTCGCGGCGATCCTCGCGTCGAAGAACTACACCAGCTCCGATGGGATGATCGAGGCCAAGCGCGGCTGGGCCAACACGATCAGCACCAAGCAGGACTACCGCGAGATCACCGGCGAGCTCGGCCAGCGCTATGAGGCCGCGCTCAACACCTACAAGCCGTTTGCCTGCGGGATCGTGCTTCATCCCGCGATCGATGCCGCGATCCAGCTGCGCAACGAGAACAGCCTGACCGCAGCGCAGGTCAAGTCGATCGACATGAAGGTCAATCCTTTGGTGCTCTAACTGACCGGCAAGAAGACTCCGAAGGAAGGGCTGGAGGGCAAGTTCAGCGTCTACCACGCGGTCGCTGTGGCCCTGATCGAAGGCGCTGGGGGCGAGAAGCAGTTTTCCGACCGCGCGGTGCGCGATGGCGCGATCATCGAGCTGCGCCGCAAGGTCAATCCGGTGATCGATGCGGCGATCAAGCCGGAACAGGTCGAGATGTCGATCACGCTCACCGATGGCCGCGTGCTGACCAAGCGGATCGAGCATGCGATCGGCAGCCTGGAGCGGCCGATGAGCGATGCCGATCTCGAGCGCAAGTTCAAGGATCTCGCCGAAGGCATCATTCCCCCGCAGCAGATCGCGACCGTGATGGAGCGCTGCTGGACTGTCGAAACCCTGGCCAGCGCCGGCGACATCGTCGCGGCCGGCCGCAAGGCGGCCTGAGCGGATCGGCTGCCCGCCGATTCCGGCGATTAGACATGCTGTGACCCGGCAGGTGACGCTGCCGGTCACGACGGCCATTTGAAGGAGACCCACGATGCGACGACGAGATCTGCTGGCCACCATGGCGGGACTGGGCACGGCAACCGCGCTCGGCGCAGCCCCGGCGAGCCTGCGGGCTGATGAGACCAAGATCCCCAGCATTCCCGGGCCGGATCCGGCGACCAAGACGCCGAACTTCAAGGCGCCGCCGGGCAGCGTCGACACCCACACTCACATTTTCGGCCCGGCAGCGACCTACCCGTTCTCGCCGACCCGCCCCTACACCCCACCGGAGGCGCCACTGGAGATGTTTCGGGCGCTTCATGCCAAGATCGGGATCGAGCGCGCCGTCATCGTCAATGCGACCGTTCATGGCACCGACAACCGCGTCGTCACCGACGCGATTGCGCAGAGCAACGGCAAGTACAAGGGCGTCGCCAACATCAACGCCGCGATGTCCGATGCCGACCTCGCAGCGCTCGGCAAGGCCGGCATCTGCGCCTGCCGTTTCGCCTTCCTGCGTCGGCTCGGCGGGGTCGGCGACATGACGGTGTTCCGCACCCTGGTCGATCGCGTCGCGGCGATCGGCTGGCATGTCGACATCTACCTCGAGGCCGGCACGATCCAGGAATTCGTGCCGGTCCTGAAGGCGCTCCCCGTCACCTATGTGATCGACCACATGGGCACGATCAGCGCCGCCAAGGGCATCGACGACGCCGAGTTCAAGGCGCTGCTCAACCTGCAGGCCAGCGACGAGAAGTGCTGGGTCAAGATCACCGGTCCCGAGCGCGCCTCGGCCTCCGGCCCGCCGTTCCACGACGCGGTCCCGTTCGCCCGAAAGCTGATCGACAATGCGCCCGACCGCGTCATCTGGGGCACCGACTGGCCACATCCGAACGTCAAGATCATGCCCAATGACGGTGATCTGGTCGATCTGATCCCACTCTACGCCCCGGCCCCTGCGATCCAGCAGAAGCTGCTTGTCAGCAATCCCGAACGGCTGTTCAAGTTCGCCGCGAAGAGCTGAATCACCAGCACCGGCGCAAGGCCAACCGACAGGACCGATCATGACCACCACGACCCTGACTGCCGACAGCAAGGCAGGCTCCCGCCGCGCCTGGTGGAAGGAGCTGTGGGTCCAGGTCATGGTCGCGATGGCCGCCGGCATCCTGCTCGGCGCCGTGAAGCCGGATCTCGGCGCCCAGATGCAGCCGCTGGGCGACGCCTTCATCAAGGCGATCCGGATGCTGATCGCGCCGATCATCTTCTGCACCGTGGTCAACGGCATCGCCCACATGGCCGACATGGCCAAGGTCGGCCGCGTCGCGATCAAGGCGCTGGTCTATTTCGAGGTGATCACGACCTTGGCGCTGATCATCGGTCTCGCCGCCGTCAACCTGTTCCAGCCCGGCGTCGGCATGAACATCGACCCGGCGACCATCAACGCCGCCACCATCGAGCCCTATGTCAAGCAGACCGCGGCGGTGGGCCTGGTGCCGTTCCTGCTCAACATCATCCCGCAAACCTTTGTCGGCGCCTTCGCCGAGGGCAACATCCTGCAGGTGCTGTTCATCTCGGTGATGTGCGGCTTCGCGCTGATCTGGCTCGGCGAGCGCGCCAAGCCCGTGACCGACGTGATCGAGGTCGGCGGGCAGATGATCTTCGGCGTGGTCAGGATCGTGATGTGGGCCGCGCCGCTCGGCGCCTTCGGCGCCATCGCCTTCACCGTCGGCAAGTTCGGCTTGGGCTCGCTCGCCAAGCTCGGCCTGCTGCTCGGCAGCTTCTACGTGACCTGCCTAATCTTCATCGCCGCGGTGCTCGGCCCGATCGCCGCCCTCACCGGCTTCAGCCTGTGGAAGCTGATCCGCTACATCCGCGACGAGGTTCTGGTCTGCATCGCAACCACCTCGTCAGAGACCGTGCTGCCGCGCATGCTGGAGAAGCTGGAAGCTGCCGGTTGCGAGCGCAGCATCGTCGGCCTTGTCATTCCGACCGGCTATTCCTTCAACCTCGACGGCACCTGCCTCTACCTCGCCACCGCCGCCGTCTTCCTGGCGCAGGCCACCAACACCCATCTCGACATCGGCCACCAGATCGGGCTGCTGCTGATCCTGCTGGTGACCTCGAAGGGCGCCGCGGGAATCGCCGGCGCGGCCTTCGTCGTGCTGGCGGCAACCCTCGCGGCCACCGGGACGATTCCCGTGGCCAGCGTCGCGCTGGTGCTCGGCATCCATCGGCTGATGTCTCAGGGGCTCACGCCGACCAACCTGATCGGCAATGCGGTGGCGACCATCGTCATCGCGCGGTGGGAGAATGCCCTCGATACGACACGTCTCACGCAGGTGCTGGATGGCGATGCCGTCGACGCGCCGGACGGTCCGCACAGCGCGGCAGGCGAGCGCGGAGACTCTGCGGCTTCCTCGCCTCGGCGTCGCCGCGACCAAGCAGAGTGACCGCTCCGGACATCACGACGGAATGTCTGTCCACGACACGGCGCTGCGCGCAGCCGCCGGCACCCCGGTCTCGCAGGCACCGAATCCTTGTAGCAATGACAGCCATGCCAACGCCGCAATGACATCGATCAAAGCGCGCATGACTTAAAATTAATAGTTGCGCTCTTTCATCGCGCCGGACGGCTCAGCTAATGAAAGCGCAACACGGCCCTCGGCACCATGTACGCCGTCCGGCAGGAAACGATCGGAAACATACGGGAGGCAAACGCCTGCGGACCATTGTCGCGCCGCATCGCGCTTCATGCGTGACGATCATTCGGAGACGGTCATGAACAAGCTGCTGCTGCTCAAACTCCACCGCTGGATCAGCCTGGTCTTCGCCCTGCCCTTGCTGGTGATCATCGTGACGGGATTGATTCTTTCCTTCGAACCGGTGACGCAGGTTGCGGCGGTCAAGCCCGGCGGCATCGATGCCGCACGCGTGGTCGCGCTGGTCAAGCAATATGATCCCGACGGCAAGGCGCGCGGCCTGTCGATCAACCCGGCGGTGCAGCACATCACGCTGCTCGGCCGTCCGGGCACAGAGATCGATCTCGCGAGCGGCGCCGTGACAGACCGGCCAGCCCTGGCCGGCACCTTCCAATGGGCGCGGATGACCCATGAGCACCTGATCGGCATCCCCGGTCTCACCCTGATCTCCACCATCGCGATGGTCACGATCATGGTCATCGGCATCCTGATGGGGCTACCTCGGCTGCGCAACACGCTGTCCGGCTGGCACAAGGGCGCGGCCTGGTTCACGCTGCCCTTGATCCTGCTCAGCCCGTTGACCGGGATCTGCCTCGAGCTTGGCCTGACCTTCGCGGGCAGCACGCCAGCACCGGCGCCCGCTCGCCTGTCGCTGGCTGATGCCATCAACGTCGTCGCCCGAGATCACGATCTTGCGCAGGTGAATTCCATCGGGAATCGCGGCGGACGGCTGCTGGCGCGAATCATCGAGGGCGACGAGTTGCGCGCCTATGCGATCACGCCCGACGGTCTCTCCGCGCTGCCGCGCAACTGGCCGCGCCTGCTCCACGAGGGCAATTGGTCGACCATCGGCAGCCTGGCCAACGTGCTGATCTCGGTCGTGCTGCTGGCGTTGCTGGTCACGGGCGTGCTGATCTGGACGCAGCGCCGGCTGCGGCGGCCGAACCGGGCCCGAGCGTTTCCGGCAAAGCCCGTCGTGGCGACGTCCCAGAGCTCCTGACGATCAGGGACGCCGGGACGCTGGCGCGCGCGCGCGCTTCGAAGCCGTCTTCGTCACCGGCCTCGCCTGTCTGGTTGGTCCCGCCTTGCGGCCGTAGGCGGCAATGAACACCTTGATCCCCCCTTCGAGCTGGGCGCGGGACTCCGCCGCGCTCGGCGCCTGCAGCGACAGCGCCCACGTCAATGGCAGCCGGCCCTGGATCAGCATGAGAAACTGCGTTGCGGCCAGCCTGACATTGGGGACATCGATCAATCCCTCGGCCTTTGCCGCGCGCAGAAAAGCTGCGACCTCGGCGTCGCATCGGTCGGGCCCCGCCCGCATGAAGGCTTCGGCGATCGCCGGATAGCGCGCGGCGCAGGACATGATCAGCCGATGCATCGCCAGCGCTTGATCGTCCAGAAATATCGACAGGAATCGCTGCCCGATCTCACGCAGATCGCGTTCGAGATCGATCGTCCGATCATGCGGCATCCACAGCGGATCGCGCCGGCGTTCGCAATCTTCCTCGACAAGCGCGAGGAGCAATGCATCCTTGTCGGTGAAATGAGCATAGAGCGTTGCCTTCGACACTCCCGCATGGCGTGCGATCGCATCGACGCTGGTGGTATCGAAGCCGCTCTCCAAAAATAGAGTCCGTGCACTGTCGACGATCTGCGTGTGCTTCCGTTCTGTACGGCCGGCGTCCGTAACAACGCGGGATAGACCTGGATTCGAAGAGGATGTCATCCTCCCTCCTAGCATCAACGTGACTTGACTCAAGCATGACATGCACAGCATGGTTCCTCAAGAAGAACTAAACGGTTTAGTTTTATGACAAATGATGTCCGAATGTTTCCGACGACGCGACGGATCCTCTCGAGACGCGGCACGGCGGCGACGCCGCTGGGCCTCGTCGGCTGCAGCGTGCTGCTCGCGTCCTGCGCCGTCGGGCCGGACTTCATGCCGCCTGACGCGCCGCCCGCGACCGGCTACACGTCCGAGCGCCGGCTCGCTCCGACCGGAAGTGCGGCGACGCCGGGCGGCAATGCGCAAAGTTTTGCCGCCGGGAGCGACCTGCCCGGCACCTGGTGGGCGCTGTTTCATTCCCGGCAGATCAACGCCTTTGTCGAGGAGGCGATTCGCAACCATCCGGACATTGAAGCTGCGCAATATGCGCTGCGGGCCGCGCGCGAGAACGCGCTGTCGCAGCAGGGATCGCTGTTTCCACAGGTAAGCGCGAGCGGATCGGCCGAGCGCACGCAGGCCTCGACCACGCAGTCCGGACAATGGCCGGGCCAGACCTCGCTCTACACACTCTATGGTGCCTCCGTCAGCGTCAGCTATGCGCTCGATCTGTGGGGCGGCACCCGCCGCCAGGTCGAGGCGCTGCAGGCGCAGGCGGACTACCAGGCGTTCAGGATGGAAGCGACCTATCTCTCGCTGACCGCCAATGTCGTGACCGCTGCGATCACCGACGCCTCGCTGCGCGATCAGATCGCCGCGACCGAGGAGATCATCAAGGCGGAGACCGATCAGCTCGAGCGGATCCAGCGCCAGTTCGACGTCGGCGCCATCTCCAAATCGGACGTGCTGTCGCAAGAGGCGACGCTGGCGCAGGCCAAGGCAACGCTCGCCCCGCTGCAGAAGCAGCTGGCGCAGCAGCGCAATCAGCTGATGGCCTATCTCGGCCGGCTGCCGCATCAGGATCGCGGCGAGCATGTCAGCCTTGCCGAGCTCCGACTGCCGCGCAAGCTGCCGGTCTCGCTGCCCTCCTCCTTGGTCCGCCAACGGCCCGACATCCGGCAGGCCGAGGCGACCTTGCATCAGGCCACCGCGACGGTCGGCGTCGGCATTGCCAATCTGCTGCCGCAGGTCACGCTGTCGGGCAGCTATGGCGCGAGCGGACCGGAGCGGCTGTTCTCGCCGACCACGCTGGTATGGGAGGCCGCCGCGAGCGTCAGCCAGAAGCTGATCGACGGCGGCGCGCTCTACCACACCAAGGAGGCCGACGTTGCGACGTTCGAGCAGGACCTGTCGCTCTACAAGAGTACGGTCATCACCGCATTTCAGAACGTCGCCGACTCCTTGCGCGCCATCCAATACGACGCCGAGGCGCTGAAGGCGCAGGCCGCCGCCGAGAAGGCGACCGCCGACAGCCTCAACATGGCGATCGAACAGTTCAAGAGCGGCGCCGTGCCCTACGCCAACGTCATCAACGCGCAGCAATCCTATCTCAACGCGCGGGTCTCCCGCATCAAGTCGCAGGCCACCCGCTTCACCGACACCGCGGCGCTGTTCCAGGCGCTCGGCGGCGGCTGGTGGCATCGCCAGGACGAGACACCAGCGGCGCTGCCCCGCGCCAACCCCGGCTATTTCGCCGGCCCCAATCGGACGACCCAGGAAGCAATGTGATGAAGAAGCGCATGACCATCATGCTGGCCGCCATGGCTGTTCTGTTTGGCGGTCTCTACGGCTTTCAGACCTTCAAGGGCATCATGATCGCCAAGGCGATCGGCGCCATGGCGAACCCGCCGCAGACGGTCTCGACGGTCACCGCGGAGACCGCGCCCTGGCGCACCAATCTCACCGCGGTCGGCTCGCTGCGTGCCGTCAACGGCGCCGACCTGGCGCTGCAGGTCGCCGGCATCGTGCAGAGCATCCAGTTCAATTCCGGCGACAGCGTCGAGGCGGGCCAGCCGCTGCTGCAGCTGGTCGCCACCGACGACGTCGCCAAGCTGCAATCGCTGCAGGCAACGGCCGAGAACTATGCCATCGTGGTCAAGCGCGACGAGGAGCAGATCAAGTTCAACGCCGTCAGCCAGGCGACGCTCGACAGCGACCGCGCCAATCTGAAGAACGCCCAGGCGCTGGTGACTCAGCAGAAGGCGATCGTCGAGCAGAAGACGCTGAAGGCGCCGTTTGCCGGCCGACTCGGCATCCGCGCCGTCGATCTCGGCCAGTATCTCGGAGCCGGCACCACGATCGTGACATTGCAGAGCCTTGATCCGATCTTCGTCGATTTCTATTTGCCGCAACAATCGCTCGCGGAGATCCGGATCGGCCAGGATGTCGGCGTCGCCGTCGATGCCTTTCCGGGCGAGCGCTTCACCGGCCAGATTTCGGCGATCAACGCCAAGGTCGATTCCACCAGCCGCAACGTCCAGGTCCGCGCCACCTTGCGCAACAATCAGGCCCGGCTGCTGCCGGGCATGTTCGCCAAGGTCGAGATCGCGACCGGCAACCCCGAGCAACTCGTGAATGTGCCGCTGACGGCTGTCGTCAGCAATCCCTATGGCGATCTCGTTTACATCGTCGACGATCTCAAGGACGGCCAGGGCAAGGCGCGGCAGATGTTCATCAAAAGCAAGCCGGCCAAGGGCGACCGCGTCGCCATCACCGACGGCGTCAAGCCCGGCGAGACGGTGGTGATCGCAGGCCAGCTCAAGCTGCGCAATGGCAGCCCGGTGAAGATCGACAATTCGCACGTTCCTGTCGCCGAGGCGGCGCCGAACATCGTCGACCAGTAAGCCCCGCGCCCTCGTTCAGAGAACATCCATGCGTTTCACAGACATCTTCATCCGCCGGCCGGTACTGGCGCTCGTGGTCAGCGCCCTGATCCTCGTCCTCGGCCTGCGCTCGATGACGACGCTCTCGATCCTGCAATATCCGCGCACCCAGAACGCGATCGTCACGGTGAGCACCGCCTATGCCGGCGCCGATTCCGACATCATCGCGGGCTTCATCACGACGCCGCTCGAGAATGCGATCGCCCAGGCCAACGGCATCGACTACATGACCTCGACCAGCGTCACCGGCAGCAGCACCATCACGGTCAACCTGCGGCTCAATTACGATTCCGGCAAGGCGATGACCGAGATCAACGCCAAGGTGAACTCGGTGTTGAATCAGCTGCCGACCGGCACGCAGCAGCCGACCTTGACCCTCAAGGTGGGCCAGACCATCGATGCGATGTATATCGGCTTCGCCAGCGACGTGCTCGCGCCCAACCAGATCACGGACTATCTGACCCGCGTGGTGCAGCCGAAGCTCCAGGCGGTCTCGGGGGTGCAGACCGCCGAGCTGATCGGCGCCAAGAAGTTCGCGCTCCGCGCCTGGCTCGATCCCGACAAGCTCGCCGCCTACGGCCTGACCGCGACGGACGTGTCGACCGCCTTGTCCGGCAATGACTACATTTCCGGTCTCGGCACGACCAAGGGCCGGCTGGTGCAGGTCGACCTCGCCGCGGCGACCAACCTGCATTCGCTGGAGCAATACCGCAACCTGGTCGTGAAGCAGGTGAACGGCGCCATCATCCGCCTGCGTGACGTCGCCAGCGTCACCCTCGGCAATGACGACTATGACACGGCGACACGCTTCAACGGCAAGACCGCGGTCTATATCGGCATTCAGGTGGCGCCGACGGCCAATCTGCTCGACGTGATCAATGGCGTGAAGGCCGTCTTCCCGGATCTGCAGCAGCAGTTGCCCAACGGCATCCGCAGCGAGATCATCTACGATTCCACCGACTTCGTGAACTCCTCGATCGACGAGGTCGAGCACACCCTGGTGGAGGCGATCGGCATCGTCATCGTGGTCGTGTTCATGTTCCTGGGCTCGTGGCGCTCGGTCCTGATCCCGGTCATCGCCATTCCCCTGTCGCTGATCGGCACCTTCGGCCTGATGCTCCTGATGGGCTTCTCCATCAACCTGCTCACCTTGCTGGCCCTGGTGCTCGCCATCGGCCTCGTCGTCGACGATGCCATCATCGTCGTCGAGGCCGTGCATCGCCTGATCGACGAGGGCGTGTCGCCGGTCGAGGCGGCGATCCAGTCGGGGCGGGCCCTGGCGAGCCCGATCATCGCGATGACCGTGGTGCTGATCGCGGTCTATGTGCCCGTCGGCTTCCAGGGCGGCCTCACCGGCGCGCTGTTCACCGAGTTCGCCTTTACGCTGGCCGGCGCCGTCACCGTCTCGGCGGTGATCGCGCTGACCTTGTCGCCGATGAACTGCGCCTGGCTGCTGCGGCGGACCGAGCGCGGTTCGACCACGCTGGAGGCGCGGCTGGTGCGCGCGATCGACCACGTGCTCGAGCGGCTCGCGCATGCCTATCGCCGCTGCCTCGAAAGCGTGTTCTCGACCAAGCCTGTCGTCGTGGTGTTCGCGTTTCTGCTGCTCGCGATGATCCCCTGGCTCTATGTCAGCTCCACCAGCGAGCTCGCACCGGACGAGGACCAGGGCGTGGTGCTGACGCTGACCAATTCGGCGCCTTCGGCCACGCTGGAGCAGCGACAGTTCTATGCGCAGCAATTGCATGACCTGATCGCGGATCGGCCGGAGACACGCACGGTGTTCCAGATCGACGCCTCCACGCAGGTGATCGGCGGCTGGGTGCTCAAGCCCTGGGATCAGCGCAAGGCAACGACGAAGACCTTGCAGCCTGAATTCCAGCAGATGCTGAATGGCATCGCCGGCGCGCGCTCGGTCGCCTTCCAGCCGTCGCCGCTGCCGGGCAGCAACGGCCTGCCGATCCAGTTCGTGATCGGCAGCACCGGCACCTTCAACCAGCTCAATGATGTGTCGCGCGACCTCATGAACAAGGCGCTCGCCAGCGGCAAGTTCATCTTCCTCGACAGCGACCTCAAGATCGACAAGCCGCAGACCACCGTCGTGTTCGACCGCGACAAGGCCGCCGATCTCGGCCTCAAGATGAGCGATCTCGGCGGCGCGCTCGCCACCATGCTGGGCGGCAATTATCTCGATTATTTCAGCCTCGAGGGCCGCTCCTACAAGGTGATCCCCCAGGTGCGGCAGAACGACCGCCTGACCGACGCGCAACTCCTGGATTATTCGATCCGCGCCGGCAGCAGCACCATGGTGCCGCTTGCGACGGTCGCCCATCTCGAGCACAAGACAATCCCGGAGTCGCTTAACCACTTCCAGCAGATCAACGCCGCGACCATCTCCGGCGTCGCGATGCCGGGTGTCTCGATGGGAGACGCGCTGGCGACGCTGAAGGAGCTCGGGAAGTCCCTGCCATCGGGCTATTCGATCGATTATGGCGGCGCCTCGCGGCAGCTCGAACAGGAATCCGGCGGCTTCGTCACCACCTTCGTCTTCGCGCTGATCATCATCTTCCTGGCGCTCGCCGCCCTCTTCAACAGCTTCGTCGATCCCATCATCATCCTGGTCTCGGTGCCGATGTCGCTGGCCGGCGCGCTGATCTTCATCAGCCTCGGCATCGGCGGCGCCAGCATCAACATCTACACCCAGGTCGGCCTCGTCACCCTGATGGGCCTGGTCAGCAAGCACGGCATCCTGATGGTGGAGGTCGCCAATGAGCTGCGTGAACAGGGCAAGGACCGCACCGAGGCGATCATCGAAGCCGCGACGATCCGGCTGCGGCCGATCCTGATGACGACCGCGGCGATGGTGCTCGGCGTGATCCCGCTGATCACCGCGAGCGGCGCCGGCGCGGTGTCGCGCTTCAACATGGGCCTGGTCATCGCCACCGGCCTCTCGATCGGCACCCTGTTCACGCTGTTCGTGGTCCCCGTCGCCTATGCGCTGATTGCCCATCGCGGCACAACGGTCGAGGCGACAGCGCACAGCAAGGAGGCGCCCGCCGCCGTCTCGTGAGGGAAAACATTTTCTTTATCAGACACTTGGCGCCGGCTTCGCAAACTCGACACCGGCGCATTGACAAACGATACGACATAACGATATATCGTTCGTACGAAATGGAGATCATATCGTATGAGACATCATTGGACATTCGGCCGCCCGGGTTTTGACGACGACCGCGAGGTCCGCGGCTGGGGCCATCGCGGCCACCACCCAGGCCATCGCCACGGCCAGCATCGTTCTGACGAAAGCTGCGAGGAGGTTCGGCTTGGAGAACGCGGCCCAGGCTTCGGCCGGCACCGCGGACATGGGCTGTTCGAGCGCGACGGCCGCCGCGGCGGTCGCGACGAGTTCGGGCGGGGCGGCGGCGGTCGCTTCTTCGGGCCCGGCGACCTGCGCAGCCTGCTGCTGTGGCTGATCGGCGAGAAGCCGCGCCATGGCTATGAGCTGATCAAGGCCGTCGAGCAGTTGGTCGGCGGCGCCTATTCGCCGAGCCCGGGGTCGGTCTATCCGATCCTCAGCCTGCTCGAGGACATGGGCCAGATCGAAGCGGCAGCGTCGGAGGGCGGCAAGAAGCTGTTCGCGATCACCGACGCCGGACGCCAGGCATTGAAGGACGACGCCGCCGCGATCGAGGGCCTGCTCAACCGGATGCGGATCATGGCGCGCACGATGGGCGGCATGCGCCCGCCCGAGCCGGTGCTGCAGGCGGTGCAGACGCTGAAGATGGCGCTCAAGATGCACCGCCCCGGCTGGAGCGATGCGGAAGCCAACCGCGTCAGCGACATTCTCACCCGCGCCATCGCCGAGATCCAGGGCGATGACGAGGGCACCTCAACCTGATCAGTCCCCCCCCTCTTGCACAAGGAGGCAACCGATGCCCCACGCCTACGCCATCGAAGTGACCGACATCACCCCAAGCGCCGACGGCAGCGCCGGCCGCAGCTACGACTTCACCTTCACCAACCATGACGATCTCAACGAGATCGTCGCGCGCGTCCAGCGCCGCGGCTTGTTCGACCAGAACGAGAGCAAGGCGTTCGTCACCGGGCTGAAGCTGCTCGGCGGCGTGATGCTGAACCATCGCGGCGAACCGCTGTTCGCCGAGTTCGGCCCGGCGTTCAAGGCGTTCATGACAAAGTTGAAATCGGGCGCCAAGACCCAGGAGATCCAGGAGGCCCCGGCGCAGCAGGCGCAAGCGTAGCTCGCGGCGAACCGCCGCGGTCAATCGCTGTGACCTGAGCGGCCACTGGCCGCAACCTTGCCGACTGTATCGCGGCATGGTTCGCGTCGGTCGCCGGAATGACAGCGGAAACGAGGCGCGTCCGCGCAGCACGTTCCGCTGTCGTCCCGCACCCGCTTTGCCGTCGCATCGCGGCGGCAAAGCGGCGATCCGGGAGCGGTGCTGCGCCATGAAAGTCGGCGGCACAGCGCCCGATCGTCGCCGTCCAGGACGAGGCTACACCGGCTCCAGCACCATCAGCCCGGTGGCCGTATTGGAGATCGGAATGTGGTAGTTGGAATGCTCCTTGCGCACCTTCTCCGGCAGGGCGCCGCGCGCGACCATCCAGTTCAGGAGTTCGACGCCCTGCGTGCCCGACAGCTCCACCAGCTCAGTGGTCGAGTACTTCGTCGCCCAGGCGGGATCGTCGACCATGCTGGCCATGAACGTCTCGTCGAAATCCTTGTTGATGAAGCCGGCGCGCTCGCCGTCCAGCTGGTGCGACAGGCCGCCGGTGCCCATGACGACCACCCGCTCGTCCTTCGGCCAGGATTCGATGGCGCGCGCCAGCGCCTGACCGAGCTTGTAGCAGCGCGCGGCCGAGGGCAGCGGCGCCTGCACTGTGTTGACGACGACCGGCACCACGCGCACTGGCCATTTCTGGTCCGGCCAGCACAACGCCATCGGCAGAGTGAAAGCGTGATCGACCACCATCTCCTGGCAGGTGGTGAGATCGAAATCCTCCTTCACCAGATGCTCGATCAGGTGCCAGGATAATTCGCTGTCGCCCTTGAACGGCGCGGTCTGCGGAATGCCCCAGCCTTCGTCGGCATTGCTGTAGCTGTCGCAGGCGCCGACCGCGAAGGTCGGCATCTTGTCGAGGAAGAAATTGAGCCCGTGGTCGTTATAGACCAGCACCACGACATCCGGCTTCACCTTGGCGAGCCACTCGCGCACATGCGGGAAGCCATCGAAGAACGGCTTCCAATAGGGATCCTGCTGCAGCCCCTTGGCGATCGCGCCGCCGATGGCCGGAACGTGGGAGGTGGTGATTGCGCCGACGATCTTTGCCATGATGATTACCCCCTGGCCGCCAGAAGCTTGGCCTTGAACTGATCCTTGGTGAGTCCGGTCTGCTGCGCGCCGATATCCTGCATGTCCAGGCCGAAAATGCCGGCGAACTTGGCGAGGTAATAGGCGTTGCCGCCGGCTTCGATCAGCTCCAGCACGTTGCGGTGCTTGATCGCCGCGCGCTGCTGCGCGTTGAGGCCGAACTTGGTGCAATAGGCGTCTTCGTCGGCGACGAAGGCCTTGCGGTTGGCCGCGTCATTGAACGAGTAGCACATCTTGTTGAGCGCGTAGCCTTTGCGGGCCTGCTCGCCGTCGAAGATGGTGGTGCCGGGCACGGGCTGCCGGGCTGACGTGGCGGACATCTTGACCTCCCCTGTGATGTTTCGGCCGCCCGCGCTTGATCTGGATCAAAGGCGGCCGGCGTCGTGCCGCCAGTATCGCGCTTCGACAGCATCAATAAAGGCCGCGCGCCCGATCCGATCCATGAGCCAATTCGATCATTTGGACCTCGACGGCCACCTGCTGCAGCTGCTGCTCGCCGTCATCGAGGAGGGCTCGGTGACGCGCGCCGCGCAGCGGCTCGGCGTGACGCAATCGGCGGTCAGCCACCTGCTCGACAAGCTGCGCGCGATCACCGGCGATCCGCTATTCGTCAAATCCGGCCGTGGTATCGTGCCGACCGCTCATGCGCAATTGCTGGCGCTGCGGGCGCGCGCTTTGCTCGACGATCTCCGCAGCTTCTCGCATGCCGCAGCGTTCGATCCGGCGCAGGTCTCGGCGCAGGTGACGATCGCCGCCAACGACCTGCAGCGCGACCTGCTGCTGCCGTCCCTGCTCCGCTACGCCCGCGCCCAGGCGCCCGGCTTGAGCCTTCGCGTCATCCCCTCCGGCGCCCCCACGCCCGACATGCTGCGCGAGGAACATTGTCAGCTGATCATCACCCCCCGCCCACCCGAGGGCAGCGACATCCTGCAGAAGCGGCTGTTCGAGGACAGCTACCGCGTGTTCTACGATTCCAGCCAGCGCGAGCCGCCGCAATCTCTCGAGGACTATCTGGCGAGCGACCATGTCACGGTGCTGTATGAGCCGCGGCGCCGACTCGACATT
Organism: Bradyrhizobium denitrificans; assembly: GCF_013179005.1. NCBI lineage: Bacteria > Pseudomonadati > Pseudomonadota > Alphaproteobacteria > Hyphomicrobiales > Nitrobacteraceae > Bradyrhizobium > Bradyrhizobium denitrificans. Next base: position 104,534 of record NZ_JABFDP010000012.1, read on the forward strand.
GACGAGGTGTTTGCCGAGCGCGGCATTGTCCGGCGCTTCGTCGCACAAGTGCCGGGCTTCGGCGGCGTCGGCCCGTTCCTGCGCGGCAGCCGCATGATCGCGACGCTGCCGAGCCTGCTGCGCGCCTATATGCTCCGCGGTCTCGCGGTGGCACCGGTGCCGGTCCCCTGCCCGGCAATGCCGATGTACATGGTCTGGCATCTGCGCCACCACGACGATCCGATGCACCGCTGGCTGCGTCAGCAGCTCGAGATCGTGGTCGCGCCGAGCCTCGCCGCGGCCGCCGAGCACATGCCGGTCACGGTGTGACCGACGGCCGCGCGAGCCGTCGGTCTCACGCCGGCATGTGACAGACCGCCTCGACATTGTTGCCGTCGGGATCGCGCACGAACGCGCCGTAATAATGGGCGTGATAATGCGGCCGCAGCCCCGGCGCGCCATTGTCACGGCCGCCTGCTGCGATGGCCGCGCGGTAGAAGGCGTCGACCGTGGCGCGATCCTTGGCGTGGAAGGCAATATGCGTCGCCGTTGCGGCCGTGCCGCCAGTGCCGATCCAGAAATCCGGGCGGCCATCGCCGAATCCGGCATGATCGCCGTGCCCGCCGGTCTGCGCGTCGGAGATCTCCATCATCAGCACATAACCGAGCGGGGCCAGCGCGGCCGCATAGAAGGCCTTGCTGCGGGCAAAGTCCGAGACGGGAAAGCCGACGTGATCGAGCATGACGATCCTCCTGTCGTGATCAGGTGATGACCGGTCGACGATAGGACGGCTTCAACGCGGTCGCAACGCCGTGCCCCGGGCGGCGCCGGCGCAGGACCGTGGCCGGTGCGGGGCCCATGCGCCCCGCACCGACGCTGCGCACCATTCAGCGCAGAATGTGGTGCAGGACCTCGCCATCGACCTGCTGCGGCTTGACACCCAGGATCCTCATGATGGTCGGCGCCACGTCGATGTTGCGCATGCGCCGGATGGTCGCGCCCTCGCGGATGTCGGGCCCGGCCGCGATGAACGTCGCACTCATCTCCGACAGCAGAGGATCGTGGCCGTGGGCGCCATAGAAGTTCGGCATCGACAGCACGGTCGTGGTCGCGTTGAACGCGGCGTCACCGAGGCGGGCCACGCCGGGGCTCTGGATGCCGTCGAAATTGTAGCCCGGAGCCATCAGCGCAAAGACGTCACCGAAATCCTGGCCGATGGCCTTGCTGGTGCACAGCCCCGTGCCAGCGTCGCATTGCAGCGGCCGGCTCTCGACCACCGTGAACAGACGTCCGTCCTTGAGCGACGTGTTGAACTTCGGATTGGGATCGACCGCGTTCTTGACGGCATTGGCGACCTGCGTCACCAGCGCGTTGTAGCTCGCCGGATCGACGGTGCCGCCCGCCTCGCGATTCTGCAGGTTGACATAAATGTTGACGGCAGGCCCCGAGGTGCGGATCGCGAGCTTCGACGTATCGATGCCGGCATTGCGGAGGATGTTGAGCATGCTCACCGATGTGTGGAACGGGGCGAAGCCGTGATCGGACACCACGATGACGTTGCTATCGCGGCCGGCCGTGTCGGCAATGCGCTTCACCGCGTTGTCGGCCGCTTGATACGCCGCACGAATATAGGACGCGTAGCGCGCGACCTTGGCTGCATCCTGGTTGGCACCGATCGAGTGCGGGTCCTTCGGGTTGGTACCCTGGCGACGATCGGTCAGCAGGAACTGGTGCTCGGAGCCGTCCGGCTGCTCGATATAGATCATGACGAGGTCAGCATCGCGGTGCTTGCGGATCGCGCGCTCGCCGATCGCCGCCTGATAGCGCACGAAGGTCTTCACCATATCCTCGAACATTGCCTCGATCTCGACATCGGGGAAGCTGGTGAAGCCGGGGCTCAGCCGCTCGGGAATGCGGAAATCGGCCTGCGGACGCCAGAAACCGATATTAGTGTTGATATCTTCGACATCGGCCAGAACTGGGGCATTGCGCGGGATGTAGTTGGCGCCGTAACGGGCGAACCGCACCACCGACAGATCCGGAGCCAGCGCCGAGACGAAATAGGCCGTGCCGACCTTGGCGCCGCTGCCTTCGAAGAAGAACGGCGCATTCTCGCCGCCCAGCCTGGCGAAGGCCGGTCCCGTGGAAGGAGCCTGGAACGGACCCGCGGCGATGCCGCGCGTCACATCGAAGAACACCAATGTGTCGTAGTTCACCTTGCCGTCATTGGTGGTGTCGATCGCGGCAACACGGATCGCATATTTAAGGTCGAGCGTCGCTGCCGCCGTACAAGTCGCGGGCGCGGCCGACGCGCAGGAGAAGGTCTCGATCGGCTGAGCGGTGACCAGCACAGGGCTGTAGGAGGAATGTCCGGCCGACTGCAATGCTGCGACAACCGCCGGATCCGACACGAAATCGCTGCGCGACAGCGAGAAGCCCTGGGCCGAGAGACCGCCGAACGCGCCGAACGGCACCGTGTAGTCGGTGACGCGGGTCGGCTCGGCCTGCTGCACCACCGTGCTGTTGATGGAGATGTCGGCGCCGTCGCCGCCCGGCCAGGTCGCGGTGACCACCTTCTTGCCGTGCTGACGCAATTGCACCCACAGCGGCTGCGCGGTCGGCTGCGGGCTCGGCCCGAGCGGGCTCAGGCGGTAGCCGCCGATCGGCGCGGCGAAGCCGCTGATGCTGGACGTGATCGGAGCCGCAATCGCCTGGAACGTATTCGAGGGAATGTCGTTGTGGACCGCCGTGGATCCCGTCGCGATCTCGATATGCGACACCGCCGTCAGCGAGGGTGACGCCGTGATGTTCTGCTTGGCCACGGCCCCGCGGCGGCTCAGCCGCGCCAGCCCGCCGTCGCGCGGCAGAACGCCCTCCGCGATGAACTTCTCGATGAAGTCGGGCTTCGCGCCGTCGAGCGAGATCAGCACCACACGTGGCGATCTCCGGCCCTGCCGGTCGTGATCACGGTCATCGTCACGGTCGCGATCGCCGTCATGATCATGGAATGCGCGATCACCATGTGCGTCATGATCTGCCGTCCACGCTGGCGTCGAAATCGCCGCAAGCAAAGCCGCGAGCGCAGCGCCCGACAGCGCTCGGAGACAACTCTTCGAATGCATGTGATGGCCCCCCAGGTCGCGCAACCTTCGCGCGCTCATTCTTAACGGGGGTACCGCTTATCGGTCCTGGCTGACGCGCATGTGACGTCCGCACGACACATGTGACGGTCGCGCGACAAACGGCCCGCGCGACATTATGTATCTATCTTCAGGATCGTTCGCGCCGTCTGTCGCCCGCTCGCCAGAGCCGCTTCGACGGTGCCCATATCGCGCCCGCGATAGAGCGCCTCACCGGAGATCAGCACCGGCCCGCCATCCCAACGTGTCAGCACGTCCTGTGCGGTCCGCGTGGCGAGCGTCGCATAGGAATAGGCGCCGCGCGCAAACGGGTCCTTTGCCCAATCGGTCACATGCGCCGCCGTGAGATCCCGCCTGAGAAGGCTCACGGGCTTCGCGAAGATATCGGCAAGTGCTGCAAGTCCGGCCTCGATCAGCGCATGCTCGTCGAGCGCCGCGAACGCATGCGTCGGCGGCCCAGCCAGCCAGCCGGTCAGCACGTCACGATCGCTCGGGTGCTGCGTCCACCACACCGGCACCGCGGCATCGGACAACAGGAATAGCATGTCCGACAGATCGCGCGCCGGAATCGCCATCCACCAGCGCCGCTCGAAGCGCAGCAGCAGCTTGATCACGTTGCCAAACCCGATGTCGGCGGCAGCCGCCACCTGCCCGTGCATCGCCGCCGGCAGCGCGATGGTCCGCAGCAGCGGCAGCGGCACGGTCAGAATGACCGCATCGCCGCGAAACGTGCGTCCGTCGGCGCAATGCACGATCGCAATGCCCTCTGCACTCTCGACCGCCGCCACCACGGATTCGAACGCGAACGTGACGCCACGCCCGCGGCACGCGGCTTCGAGATCATCGACCAGCGCCCCGTAACCGCCGACGACGCGGGCCTGGCCGCCACGGTGGCCGCCCATCCACTCGTCGCGCAATGCGAACACGCTGGCGCGATCGGGGTCGGCGGCGTCGTAGCCTTGCACCATGCCGAGCACGGATTTGCGCAGGCTGGCAAACTGCGCGCCGGCGAAATGGCGCTCAAGCAGCGCGGTCACGGTGAGATCGTGATCGAGCCTGGCGAGCACCTCGTGCAGCCTCGTCATCTCCCGGTCGGACGGATCGTCGGAGGAGAAGGTCCCGTTCTCGACATGCCAGCGCGCGCCGTCGACGGGCTGCGCTGTCAGCCCGGCCTCGGCCAGCAGCTGATAGGTCACCGGCGCCTCGCCATGGATGAATTCAGCGCCGGCATCCGCTCTGTAGCCGAAGGAGCTTTCGGCGAGCGGATGGATACGGCCGCCGCAACGATCGCGGGCTTCGAGGACGGTTACTTTCCGGCCGGCGGAGACGAGCTCGCGCGCCGCGATCAGGCCCGCAGCGCCGGCCCCGACGACGATGATATGATCTCTTCTCTCAGCCATGGCTGGCCTGAGCCGGCGCGGACGGGCCGTTGGTGATCTTGTAGCGCAGCCACAGCGCGCCGCCCGCAAGGGCCGTGCTGCTCTCCAGCGTCATGGACGTGATCGGCGCGCGCTGATCCGACTCGCTCTCGGGCGAGTCGAACACGCTGGGCGCGCCCTTGGCGCCGTCGATGGCCGGACACAGAACGAGGTTGAACTCGTCGACGAGCCCGGCGCGCAGGAACGCGCCATTGGCGCCACCGCCGCCTTCGAGCAGCAACCGCTTCACACCGAGCTCGCGCGCGAGAACGTCGAGCACCACAGCAAGGTCGAGCTGCGACCGGCCGGCGAAGATGTACGACACGCCCTCGCTGCGTAGGCCCGCAAGATGCGCATCCGACACCGCCTCGGTGAGCACGACCACGATCGGATCACCGCCGATGTCGGCGCGTCCCCAGCAGATCTTGCCTTGCGCATCGAGCACGACGCCATAGGCCCGGGCGTCGCGCCGGACGATCCAATTCTCGCGCGGAAAGCGCTCCGACGTCATTGCCGGATAGGCCGCGCCCTTGGCGAATTCCTGGCCGGTGACGCGTCCGATCAGCCAGGCATCGCCGCCGAGTTGCTCATGGACCTGCTCGAACAGATCACCCGAGCCCTTTGGTCGCCAGCGGCTCGGCAAAGTCCGGCCATCGACGCTCGAGGCCATCAGGCAGATGACGTCCGGTTTCATGCATCCTCCTGTCGTCGCGGATGGGAGCCACCGAATATCGCTCCCGCGGCGTTGTCAACGAAGCGGGTCGGGTTTCGTTCGAATGCGCTGCGGCGACCTGGAACGCTGGCGTCCGCCAGGCGCTGTCACGCCGCATAGCCCTGCGCTAGACTTGATGGAAGACGGAGCAAGTCATGGCACGCGGGATCGCGCCGAAACGGCGAAATGGCATAGGTATGCGCGGTGCAGCCTTGCTGATCGCGGCGCTCGCCGGCCTCGCGCTCTGTCTCGCCGGGATCTGGCAGCTCGAAGCTGCACGCGCCGGTCTGACGATCACCCGGCTGCAGGCCGGGACGACGCCCCTCACCGTGTATCGGCGCGACGGCGCCGCGGCCTCGCCGGTGGTGGTCATCGCCCACGGCTTCGCCGGCTCACGCCAATTCATGGAGGCCTATGCGCTGACTTTGGCGCATGCAGGTTATGTTGCCGTCGCATTCGATTTCGAGGGCCACGGCCGCAATCCCACGCCGATGTCCGGTGACGTCACGCGCGTCGACGGCACGACCAGCAAGCTGATGAGCGAGATCGGCCGCGTCACCGACGTCGCCTTGTCGTTGCCAGGTGCCGATGGCCGGGTGGCGCTGCTCGGCCATTCGATGGCCTCCGACATCATCGTGCGCCAGGCCAGCGCCGATCCCCGGATCGGCGCGACGGTCGCGATCTCGATGTTTTCCGAAGCAGTCACGGCGAGCGCGCCGCGCAATTTACTGATCATCACCGGCGAATGGGAGGCTTCGCTGCGCCAGGACGGCCTGCGCAATCTCAAGCTCGCCGATCCCGCCGCGCAGGAGGGCGACACGGTCGGCGATCCCGCGGGTGCAGGCGGGCGCCGGGCCGTCGTGGCGCCGGGCGTCGAGCATGTCAGCGTGCTCTATTCCTCGGCCGCTCTTCACGAGGCGCGCGGCTGGCTCGACCGGGTGTTCGGCCGCACCAGCAGCGGTCCGGTGACCGCGACCGGCGGCTCGATCGCGCTGCTGCTCACCGGCCTCGTGCTGCTGGCCTGGCCCTTGGCCGCGCTGCTGCCGAAGGGCGATGCGGCTCCGCTTGTGGTTCCGCTGCGCAGCCTCGCCATCGCCACCCTGGTGCCCGCGGTCGTGACGCCGATCGCGCTGAGATTTGTCGACACCCGGTTTTTGCCGGTGCTGGTCGCGGACTATCTGGCCGCGCATCTGCTCGTCTATGGCGCGCTGTCGCTGGCGCTGCTTCGGCTGCAAGGCGTTCGGTTCGGCCCCATCGCCTGGCTCGGGGCGCTGACGCTGGCCGCCTATGGCATCGTCGGATTCGGCACCGCGCTCGACCGCTATGTCGCCTCCTTCATGCCGATCGCGGCCCGCCTGCCGATCATCGCGGCGATCGCGGTGGGCGCCGTGCCCTATATGCTAGCCGACAGTATCGCCAATCAGGGCGGCCACGCCGCGCTGTGGCGCACGCTCTGGATCCGCGCCGCATTCCTCGCCTCGCTCGGCGGCGCGGTGGCGCTCGATGTCCGGCGGCTGTTCTTCCTGCTGATCATCATCCCCGTGATCGTGCTGTTCTTCATCGTGTTCGGGGTGATCGGCGGCTGCGTCGGCCGCAGGACAGGGTCGCCCTTGGCCGAAGGCATCGGCCTCGGCCTGATCCTGGCATGGGCGCTCGGGGTGACGTTCCCGATGTTCGTGGCGGGTTGAGCGGCGATCCGATCGCTGATGCAGGACCCTGCTCCGTCAGTCCTGCTCCTGCCGCAGCATGAAATGGCCGAAGGCGGTGGCGATCGGCTTGGTTGCGTCGTCCTGCCAGGCGCGGGCCTCGAAGGCGACGACGCGGCGGCCCTGCTTGACGATCGAGGCGGAGGCCATGCTGTCGAGCGCGCGGCCCGACCTGAGATAGTTGATGGTCAGACCGATCGGCTTCGGCGGCGCGGACACACCGAGCTCGCGCATGACCGTGATGATCGCCGTGGTTTCCAGGAATGCGCCGGTCATGCCGCCATGGATTGCGGGCAGCACCGGATTGCCGATAATCCGCTGCGAGAACGGCATCACCAGCGTGTCGCCCTCCCCGGCGCGGATCCCGAGACAGCGCGCGAACGGGCTGGACGCAAACAGTCCGCCGCCATCCTCGGGAGCTTCGAGCGGCGCCGGTTCACCGGCGAAGACCGGCCGGTCGACGAGCATGTTGGTGCGGTTGGCGTCGACCATGAAGCAGGCGGTCGCGGTCGCGACAGGCTCACTCTCCTGCTCCTGATAGGCCGTCGCACGCACGAAGGCGATCGAGCGCGTGACGCGGAAGCACACCGCATGCGCCTTGATGTCGAGGCCGGGCGTCGCCGGCTTCTGATAGTCGATGCGCAGATCGAGGGTCGCAATAGCCCGCGTGCCGTCGAGCGCAAGCTGCACCGCCATGCCACAGCTTTCATCGAGCATCGCGGTGACGACGCCGCCATGGATCACGCCGGTGTCGCTGTCGCCGACGAACACCGGCCGATAGGGCAACGTCGACCAGGCCTCACCGGGGGCGTAGCGATCCATCCTGAGCCCGCTGAGATGGCCGTAGACCGAGCGACGATGCCTGATTGCCTCGGCGAGTGCGTCGAAGGAGGGTGGTGCGGTGGACGGCTGCGTGTCGGTCATGGCGCGAGTTTAGAGCATGATCCGCCGACAGGGCGAAGTGTTTTCCGATACCGACGGACGACCAGCGTCCATCGCGTAGCGGGCGCGGCAGTCAGCTCGGCCGCACCGCAGAAGGTTGCGCTGATATTCGTCATGTCATTGACCGTCCCTGACAGGATCTTGTGATGCTGATTGCCGCGCCCCGGTAATCTACGTAGATGAAAAGTTTCACAGGCCGCGCGGACTTAGAACATTGGCAACCTTGCTATGAGCATAATGGTCTCAATCAAATCCCGGAGACCTGCCCATGCGCAAGCCCATCAAGACATCGGACGTCCCGCCGAGCCGCGGCGCTGCCTCTCTACGAATCGTCATGAGCCTGGCCCTCGCCGCCAGCGCCGGTGCGATATGGTGGAGCACCGGCGGAGCCAAGAGCTTGTCCTTCGCGATGGACGGATCGCCCTCGCTGGAGACCCGTGTCGCGGCGCTGAGCTCCGAGCTCACCCAGCTGAAAGCCGAGACGGCGCAGTTGCGCGAACGGCAGAACGACACCTCCGGAGAGATCGTCCAGCTGCGCGCGACCCTGACCAGTGCCGAAACGGGCCTTGCGAGCTTGCGCACGGCGGCTGACGTGACCGAGGCGATCCGCCGCGACACGGCCGACAAGATCGAATCCGACATTGCCTTGCTGAAGCGCCAGACCATTCGTCTGCGCACCGCGCAAGAGGACGCGTCGACCGAGCTGAGCGGACTGCGCGCCGCCGCCGCCAACAGCGAAATCGGCATCGAACAGCTCCGCACGAGCACCGGTCAAATTCGTCAGCAGATCGCGCGCATCGAGACCCTGCGCGAGGCGACCGGCTCGATCGGCCGCGTCCACAAGCATCGCGTCAAGCGGATTGCGCGCGCCCCCGAGACCGAGCCGCAGCCGATGCAGCCGCTTCTCGCCCAGTGGCCGGCCGCGGCACCTGCCAGCCGCAACTGATCCCGACGCACGATCCGCAGACCGGACATCGGTCTTTCGAGACGATCGTGCGTGAACGAGCAGACAAGATCATGATGCGCCGCCCCGCGGCCGCATCATGATCTGTCCCATTCTGCTATCGAAGAGCCGCGAACCTGGCCGCGTCTTGCGCTGCGGTGAGCACCAGGCGGGTTACCACCAGCCTGGCTGCACCGGCCGGAAATAGGTCGGAGGCGGTCCGCGCCGGCGCGGCTGCGTGATAGGCTGGCCGTCCCAGCTGCGCTGAAAGACATTGCCGAAACCGTCGTCATATTCATCGCCGCTCGCAACGACATCGACATTGGTGGTCGGCTTGCGCGTGACGAAGCCGCCCTGCGGCTGATTGCTCAAGACGGCAACGAACTCGGTCCGATAGTTGGTTTCGCTCGACAAAGGCTCGTCAGAGACGATGATCGACGAGCGCGGCACCGCCGTCGGCGCGATCCGGTCCAGGACCTGTTTCGGAATGGTGATCCGGTCGAGCGCGTCCTTGGCGTCGTCGCCATCGTCGATCGTCACCGCCGTCCAGCGCAGGCCCGCATTGCCCTGCGCCACCGCCGTGAAGATGTGCGTGCCGATCGGCCGTTCCGGATCGCGGATCTCCACCGGCGCCTCGATCGAGGTGTCGAACACCTCCCCGCCACCGTCGCGCGCCGGCTTGTGCGTGTTGCGCCTGACATAGACCATCTGCGTGGAGCGGCTGATATAGACCGACACCGGCTCGGTCGCGAGTTGCGCATCGGTCGCCGCCTTGGTGGCGTCGGCCTTCCGCGCCGCGGCGACCTTGGCCGCCTCCTTCGTGCTCGCGACGGCGGCGAGCTTGGCCGCCGCGTCCGCCTTGGCGGCGTCGAGCTGCGTCGCGGCGTCGCTGGCCTGCGTCGCCAGCTTCTGCCTGGCCTCCGCGAGCTGGGCCTTGGCCTCCTCGGTCTTGGCGGCAGCCAGCTTGCGGTCGATCATCTTGAGGTCAGCCTCGGTGCGGGCCTTGGCCTGCTCCAATTTGCGCAGCGACGCCTTCAGCGATTTGGCGTCCCGCTCGGCGGCGGTGGCCGCCGTCTTGGTCTCGTCGGCGCTCCTGGCCGCGTCCTCTGCCTCGCGGCCGAGTGTCGCAGCGCGCGATGGCACGGCGGCGAGCGCCGCGGCCTGCGGCACGAACAAGGCCGGATGGGAGAACTCGACCGGCGCCACGTCGCCCGGCGCGATGATCACCCGCATGCCGATCCAGGTCCGGTCGAACAGCTTCTCCGCGAAGCCATAGGGCATCCGCACACAGCCATGCGAGGCGGCATAACCGGGCAGCGGCCCGCCATGCAGCGCAACGCCGTTCCACGTGATGCGCTGCATGTTCGGCATCCAGGCATCGTCATACAGCGTCGAATGGTGGTCCTTGTCCTTTTCGATGATGGCGAACACGCCGGCGGGCGTTTCACGTCCGGTCACGCCGGTCGAGACCGGTGCGCGCCAGATCCAGCCCTCCGCGTCGTAGAACGTCACTTTCTGGGCCTTGATCGACACGATCGCCATGATCGGCTCGCCATGCGCCCGCGGCGCCGTCGCCTCGGTCACCGGCGCAGGCCGCGCCTGCCGCGCGGTCGCGGCCGGACCAGACAGCGCCAGCGCGGCCAGGGTTGCCACAACGCTCAACACCGATCCCGGAACGCGTCTTGCTGCGGTGGTCTGAGCTGCCGAGGATCGTGTCACCATGCTCTGTCCCGATATGCTGCTGTTTCGGCCCGCGCCGTCTTCGATCGGCGCGGCAAGATTTATACGCTCGACCACGTCTTGGGGTGAAGTAAGGCGGAGATCGCTCCGCAGATCCCGCTCCGACGCATTCCATTGAGGCGCCCGCCAAGCCGGACCGTGGCAGAAGCATGACAGAACGCATCGAAGTCGAAAATGTTCGCGCCCGGTGGACACATCGAGAGCATGGACGGCCTGCATCATCCGGCGGTTCCGGTCAGCGCGAATCATTGTCGCACTGCTCGCCGGCGAGAGGCTGCATAAGCGTCAACCGCGGTCCCTCGACATGGGTCACCGTGGCGTCGAGGCTTTGGGCATAAGCCGTCATCTCCGCGATCATCTGGCCCGCACGATCCTCGTCCTCGCATCCCATCGTGTCCCGAAGCCTCGTCCATGAGATCGGCACGCGTCGCAATCTGCTCAGTCAGCGGCGCGAGCTCCTCACGACTGCGCATCTGTCGACGCGCGGGCGGCGGAGATCCGTCGCGCGCGGGGGATGGCGCCCGATAGGTTTGTATCTTCAGACCCGCCTTTGGCCGTTCATCCTCGGTCATCCCGGACGGTCCTCCCGCTGCATGGCGAAGATGAAGATGGCGGCGCCAGCACTTTCAGCCGCTCATTTCATATTCATCGCAGCGTTATGAATCCGTTGAGAAGGCTGCGTCCGTGCCCCCCGAAATCAGCGTCGGCTGCCGGCACCGCGCACTTGAACGGCGAGCACCAGCGTTCCATGTTCCGGGTCACGGGGAGCAAGACGGATGATGGCCCGCTCTTCGACACCACGCTTCTGAACGGAGATAGCGCCGTGCCCAACCCCCACGATTTCCATACGCCGCAGCCGTCCTATTCCAAGGAAGACCTGCTCCGATCCAGCGAAGGCGGCTATTTCGGACCCGGCAACGCCCAACTGCCGGCGCCGCCGATGCTGATGATGGACCGGATCACCGCGCTCAGCCTCGACGGCGGTCGCTACCGCAAGGGTCACGTCGTCGGCGAATTGGACATCACGCCCAAGCTCTGGTTCTTCGACTGTCTGTTTCGCGGCGATCCGGTCATGCCGGGCTGCCTCGGCCTCGATGCGATGTGGCAGATGGTCGGCTATTGGCTCGGCTGGTCGGGCTCCCCCGGCAAGGGCCGCGCCACCGGCGTCGGCGAGGTCCGCTTCCGAGGCGCCATCACGCCCGATGTCAGCTGCGTGCGCTACGAGGTCGACATGCGCCAGGTGAAGCGGGGCCGGCTGGTGCTCGGCATCGCCGATGGCCGCGTGCTGGCGAATGACAGCTGCGTCTATGAGGCCCGCGACATGAAGGTCGCGCTGGTTGGAGCGGCAGGTTGAGAGAGCTCCAACCACCCGACGCATCACACTGCCGAACGCAGCTCACAGACGCTTCTCGAAAAACAGGTCTGGATACGGATCGTCGTTGAAGCGCTCGATCTCGGTCCAGCCGGTGCGGCGATAGAGCTGCATCGCCTCGCCGAGCGCGCTGTTGGTGTCGAGCCGCAGCGTCGTGATCGAAAGCTGGCGCGCGGCGGTCTCCGCGGCGTCCATCAGGCGGCGGGCAAGGCCGAGGCCGCGCGCGGCGGGCGCGACCCACAGCCGCTTGATCTCGGCGAGCGGGCCGCCGGCGCCCTTCAGCCCGACGCAGCCGAGCGGCAGCCCGTCCGACAGCGCCACGAAGAACGCGCCCCGCGGCGCTATCATGTCGGTGGCGTCGGGATCGCGCGACAGCGCCACGTCATACCCCCGCGCAAACCGGCGCGACAGTTCGGCGTAATATTCGCCGAGGCAATAACGCGCCGGCTCCGACCGCGGGTCGAGCAGGTCGATGCTGATGCGGCTGCGGCCGAGCGCGGCGGCGACCATGTCCATCGCGGCCAGCAGCGCCTCGGGCTGGCTGTGGCGCGCCAGCATCGACTCCGCTTGCGCATTCGACAGCGTCTCATAGGCCTCGAACTCGCGCCGGCCGGCCGCGGTGAGCTTGGCGATGCGACGGCGCGCATCCTCCGGATGCGGCTTGGTCGTCACCAGCCCCTCCTCCTCCAGGCTGCGCAGCAGCCGACTCATCAGGCCGGAATCGAGCGCGAGATAATCGCGCAGCTCAGCGACGTCGCTGCGGCCATGGCCGATGGCGTTGAGCACGCGCGCCGCGCCGAGCGGCCGTCCGCGGCCCAGGAAGGAGGTGTCGAGCGCGCCGACCTCCGATGTGACGGCGCGGTTGAAGCGGCGGACGCGGGAGATCGGATCGAGCATGATATCTGACCTAAGTCAGATATCAGTTACTGTCAAGCACGCGGCCGCTGGCGCTCACCGCGGCAGCCCCGTCAACAAAAAAGGCGGTCCGGCCGCCGGCCAGGGCCGGATGCCAGACCGCCAGGTTTCCCCGGGAGGAACTTAGTTCAGAAGCTTGGCGACGTTGTCCTTGGTGACGAGGTCGAGGCCGGTATAGATCACCTCCGGCACCTTCTCGCCCTTCTTGATCGCCAGCAGCGTATCCATCGCCTTCTCGCCCATCTCGAACGGGCGCTGGCCGGTGAGTGCGTTGGAATAACCGTCGCGCAGCAGTTCGAGCTGCATCTTGAGCGTATCAGCGACGACCAGCGTCAGCTTGCCGGCGTCGATGTCCTTGCGGTTCTTGTTGACGAACGCCTTGTAGCCCTCGGGCGCGAACATCGGCCAGCCACCGACCGGCACGATCGCGGCGAGGTCGGGCGTCGCGGTGCGCAGATCGGCCATCTGCTGCACGGCGAGCGCTGGATCGTCGTTGCAGAAGGTCGGCGAGCCCGCCACTTCCGTCCACTTCGAGCCCTTCAGCGCCTCACGCACGCCGTCGACGCGCTCGGCAAGATTCTTGGCGCCCGGGCCGCCCGAGACGACGGCGTATTTGCCGCCTTCAGGCTTGAGCTGCAGCAGCTGCTTGCCGAGGGCGAGGCCGAAATCCTTGTTGTTGGTGCCGATATAAGCGAGGCGCTTCGAGCCGGGTGCATCCGCGTCGAACGTGATGACGGGAATGCCCGCCGCGGTCGCCGCGTCGATCGACTTGGACATCGCCGCGACATCGGCGACCGAGATCGCGAGGCCGTCGACCTTCTGGGTGATGAAGTCCTGGATGATCTGCGCCTGCGTGGCCGGCTCGTGCTCGATCGGCCCCTTGTAGATGCACTCGACATTGCCGAGCTCCTTGGCGCGCTTCAGGCAACCGTCGCGCGCGACGTCGAAGAACGGATTGTTCATCGCCTTCGGCACGACGGCGAAACGATACTTGGTCTCGGCCTGCGCCGGGGCCAGCATGATCGCGAGCGACGCGACCGCATACAGCAACTTCTTCATGAGCTTCCCTCCTCCATGTCTATCCCTGCTGATTGTCTGTGCCGGGCGCGGATAGACGTGATCAGTCACATCCCGGACAGTATCTCGTCACATCAGCCGCGCGCGAATGCGGTCGACCAGCACCGCGGCGATGATGATCACGCCGACCAGCGTCTGCTGCCAATAGGAGTTGACCTGCGCCAGCACCAGCCCGTTGCGGATCACTTCGAGCAGCACGCAGCCGACGATCGCACCGAGCGGACCACCGATGCCGCCGGCCAGATTGGCGCCGCCGATCACCGCGGCCGCGATCACGTTGAGCTCGTAGGATGTCGCCATGTTGGCCGGCGCCGAGCCGAGCCAGCCGGAGATGATGATGCCCTGCAGCCCGGCGGCGAGCGCGCCGATCACATAGACCTCAATCTTGACCCGCGTCACCGAGATGCCGGTGAGCTCCGCGGCCTTCTCGTTGCCGCCGATCGCGAACACGTGGCGGCCGAACGCGCTGTGATGCAGCACCACGGCCATCACCAGCGCGAGCATGACCAGATAGATGAACGGCGCCGGCAGGCCCCACAAGTCGCCTTGGGTGAGCGCGTAGAAATACTCGGCGTCCGGACCGCCGGGAAAGCTGCCCCTGCCGTTGGAGATCACGTAGCAGAGGCCGCGCACGATCGACAGCATGCCGAGTGTGGTCACGAATGGCGACAGGCCGAGGATGGCGATGCACATGCCGTTGACGAGGCCGACGAGCACCGACACTACGAGGCCCGCGAGCACCGACACGACCAGGATCAGGCCGGGTACATTGGCGACCACGGTCTTGCCGTCGGCGGCCAGATGCACGAACAGCGACGACAGCGGCGCGCCGGGGGTCGACAGCGTCGTCATCACCATCGAGGTGATCATCGCCGCGAAGCACATCAGTGAGCCGACGGACAGGTCGATGCCGCCGGTGATGATCACGAAGGTGATGCCGAGCGTGGCGATGGCGATGAAGGAAAAGTTCTTGGCGACGTTCTGCAGATTCCCCTCGGTCAGGAAATAGGGACTCGCGAAGCTCATCAGGATGATGAGCGCGATCAGCGCCAGGGTCACATAGGCTGTCTGCGACGCGAACAGGCCGCGATGCCACCATCTGATAGCGCCGACATTGGTGAAAGTGACCTCGCTGCTCGCCACGGGCGTCTCCGACGGGACAGACATCACGCAGTCTCCTTGGCGCCGGTGATCAGGGCGGTGACTTCGTCCGGGCTGGTGTCGCCGACCGGCTTGTCGGCCTTCTTCTCGCCGCGCCGCATCACCACGACGCGATCGCACACCGCAAAGATGTCGGGCATGCGGTGCGAGATCAGGATCACGGCGATCCCCTGCTCCTTCAGCCGGTGGATCAGGCTCAGCACCTGCTCGACCTGGCGCACCGAGATCGCGGCGGTCGGCTCATCCATCATCACGAGCTTGGCGTTGGAGAGCCGGGTGCGCGCGATCGCGACCGCCTGGCGCTGCCCCCCCGACATGTCCTTGACGAGGTCATGCGGCCGCGTCTCGGAGCGCAGCTCGCGGAACAGTTCCAGCGCGCGCGCCTCCATGCCCTTGTGATCGAGCAGCACCAGCGGGCCAAAATTGCGCTTCAGCTCACGGCCGAGGAAGACGTTGGCAGCGGCGGTCAGATTGTTGGCGAGCGCGAGGTCCTGGTAGACGACCTCGATGCCGACGCTGCGCGAATCCATCGGCCGATGGAAATGCACCTCGCGGCCGCAGAAATGGATCGAGCCCTGGCTCGGCGGGAAATTGCCGGCGATGATCCGCACCAGGGTCGATTTGCCGGCGCCATTGTCGCCCATCAGGCCGACCACCTCGCCGGCGCCGATCGAAAGATCCACGCCTTGCAGCGCGCGGATCGCGCCGAATTGCTTCCCGACGCCCTTGAGCTCAAGGACCGGCTGAGCGGCCGGGCTGATCGCCGCTCCGCCCCCTTCATTCACCGACATGCGCAGGCTATTGTCATCAGACATAACGGTTCACCACGCTTTCCAGATATTCCTGCCGGCCCGAACGCGGTTGCGGATCGAGCCCGGACGTGAGGGCACTGTCGGCGAGGTCGGCGAGCGAGCGGCGGCCGGCGAGGATCGCCTGCCCCTCCTCGCCGTCCCAGCCTGCATAGCGCGCCGTGAGCGGCGCGGTCAGCGCGCCAGCCGCGAGCATCTCATCGGCGGCGAGCAGCGCGCGCGCGCATGCATCCATCGAGCCGACATGGGCGTGCAGCAGATCATCCGGGTCGATCGACTGCCGCCGGATCTTGGCGTCGAAATTCAGCCCGCCGGTGGTGAAGCCGCCGCCCTTGAGGAGCTCGTGAAACACCAGCGCCAGCTCCGGCACATTCATCGCAAACTGGTCGGTGTCCCAGCCGAGCAGATCGTCGCCGCGATTGATGTCGAGCGAGCCGAACACGCCGAGCGCCTGCGCCAGCGCGACCTCATGCTGGAACGAATGGCCGGCGAGGATGGCATGGTTCTGCTCGATGTTGAGCTTGACGTCGTTCAGCAGGTCATAGCGCTGCAGGAAGCCGTAGCAGGTGGCGACATCGAAATCATACTGATGCTTGGTCGGCTCCTTCGGCTTCGGCTCGATCAAGAGCGGCCCCTTGAAGCCGATCTTGTGCTTGTGCTCGACGACCAGCGAGACGAAGCGGCCGAGCTGGTCGAGCTCGCGCTTGAGGTCGGTGTTGAGCAAGGTCTCGTAGCCTTCGCGGCCGCCCCACAACACGTAGTTGGCGCCGCCGAGCCGATGCGTCACCTCGAGCGCGGCGCGCACCTGTCCCGCCGCATAGGTGAAGACGTCCGGATCGGGATTGGTCGCGGCGCCCGCCATGTAGCGGCGGTGCGAGAACAGATTGGCCGTGCCCCACAGCAGCCGCACCTTGGCCGCGGCCATCTTCTGCTCGAACAGATCGGCGATCGCGTTGAGGTTGGCGACGGACTCCTTCAGCGTCGCGCCTTCCGGCGCCGCGTCGACGTCGTGGAAGGTGAAGAACGGCACGTCGAGCAGGCGGAACAGTTCGAACGCGACATCGGCTTTCGCGCGCGCCATGGCCATGGCGTCGTCGCCATGCTGCCAGGACCGCAGGAACGTTTCGCCGCCGAACGGATCGCTGCCGGGCCAGCAGAACGAGTGCCAGTAGCAGACGGCAAAGCGCAGATGGTCCTCCATCCGCCTGCCCCTGACGATGCGATCCTTGTCGTACCAGCGGAACGCCAGCGGGCTGCGGGCGTCGGCGCCGCCATAAGCAACGGTCGCACCGGTCTGGAAGAAGGGAGGCTGGACGTTCACGAGGTGCACTCCTTGAGAGCGGGATAGAGCTTGCGCCAATGCGCATAGGCATCGTCATAGGCGGCGCGCTGTGCCGGGCGAGGTTCGAAACTCTGCAGCCGCCGCGGCTTGCGACAGACATCGGCCGGCGCAGCGCCGGTCGCGGCAAGGCGGCCGAGCCGCGCGGCGCCGATTGCGGCGCCGACCTCGCCCTCCTCGACGCGATGCACGCGGACGCCAAGCACATCAGCCATGATCTGCGCCCACACCACGGAGCGCGAGCCGCCGCCGACCAGGTCGAGCTCAGTGATCGGCTGGGCGCTGCGGCCGAGCGCGGCGAGCATGTCGCGTGCGGCGAAGGCGACGCCCTCCAGCACCGCCTGCACGAGATCGCCGCGGCCGGCCGCGCTGCGCAGGCCGACAAAGGCGCCATCGGCATGGGCATCATTATGCGGCGTGCGCTCGCCGTCGAGATAAGGCAGGAACTGCACCGGGCTCGGCCGCTCGACCGTGGCCCCCAGCGGGGCGAGCAACGCAGCCTCGGGCGTCTCGAGGATGCGCGCCAGCCACGCCAGCGACGCCGCCGCCGACAGCATCACGCCCATCTGGTGCCACAGACCGCCGAGCGCGTGACAGAACGCATGCACGGCCGCCTTTGGCGCCGGCGCGAACCGGTCTGTGACGCGGAACAACACGCCCGACGTGCCCAGCGACAGGAACGCATCACCCGGTGTGATGGCGCCGAGGCCGATCGCGCTCGCGGCATTGTCGCCGGCGCCGCCGGCGATGACGACATTGTTTGCCATGCCCCAGCGCTGCGCCAAGTCGGGCGACAACACCGCGCTCGGCGCGTTGCCTTCGACCAGCCGCGGCATGTGGCTGAGATCGAGCCCCGTCGCCGCGAGCAACGCCTCCGACCAGCGCCGCGCCCCGACGTCGAGCCACAGCGTGCCGGCCGCGTCGGACATGTCTTCGACCATCTCTCCGGACAGCCGGTAGCGAACATAGGCCTTCGGCAGCAGCACCTTAGCCACCTCGGCGAAGATCGCCGGTTCGTGCTTGGCGACCCAGGCAAGCTTCGGCGCGGTGAAGCCGGGCATCGCAAGATTGCCGGCGATGGCGTGCAGCTCCGGACAGCGGCGCTCGAGCTCGGCGCATTCGGTTTGCGAGCGGCCGTCATTCCACAGGATCGCCGGCCGCAACGGACGCCCGTCGCGGCCGAGCAGCGTCGCGCCGTGCATCTGGCCGGACAGGCCGATGCCGCTGACGGATGCGGTCTCGCGCGGATGAAGCCGGGCGAGGTCATCGACCGCGCCGACGCTTGCCGCCACCCAATCATCCGGATTCTGCTCGGACCACAGCGGCTTCGGATGCGACAGCGTCAGCGGACGCGACGCCGTCGCGACCAGCGCGCCCGCCTCGTCCTCCAGCACGGCCTTCACGCCGGATGTGCCGACATCCAGTCCGAGAAACACGAGTCTCACTCCTCCCACACACGGCACCGGTCGTGAGCGATCTGCGTCGCTTCGAAACCAGCGTTCCCTCTTTTCTTTCTGCCCAGTGCTCACCGACGCCGCGCCAGCAGCGGCGGCCGGCTCAGGGCAGATTGTCCCGCATCACGATGTCGATGCGGATCGTTTCCTGTTCACTCAGCAGCGGCTCGCCCCGCGCCAACGCCAGC
Source organism: Bradyrhizobium denitrificans (assembly GCF_013179005.1). Classification (NCBI taxonomy): domain Bacteria; kingdom Pseudomonadati; phylum Pseudomonadota; class Alphaproteobacteria; order Hyphomicrobiales; family Nitrobacteraceae; genus Bradyrhizobium; species Bradyrhizobium denitrificans. The sequence continues at coordinate 123,429 of NZ_JABFDP010000012.1, forward strand.
AGCACGCGCACCGCCGACCGCGCCTCGTGCCCCGGGTTCTGCGAGATGACCGCATCCATCACGCCGTTCAGCAGCAGCTTGCGCGTCACCGCGGTCACGTCATGGCCGACGAACACGATATTGCCGGCGCGGCCGGCCTCGGTCAGCGCCTTGGCAACGCCGGCTGTGCCGGCACCGACATTGTACAGACCGACAATGTCGCCATGCCGGGCCAGCAGCTGGCCCATGAGGTGTTCTGAGCGATCATCCTCATCATGCCCCTCAAGCACGGGCAAAACCTCAAGTTGCCGATGCTCGGCAGCGATGACTTGGGTGAAGCCGAAGATGCGTTCGGCATGGTCGCGCAGGCCTTGCGAGCCAGCCATGATCGCCAGCCGTCCCGTCCTGCCGCCGACGAAGCGCCCCACCAGCGCGCCGGCGCTGCGGCCGGCGGCGATGTTGTCGATCCCGACATAATGGTGCCGCCGCGACGAGGGCACATCCGACACCAGCGTCACCACCTTGGCGCCGGCCTCGACAAGGTCGTTGATGGCGGCGCGCACGCTCGGATGATCGAGCGCGACCACGGCGACGCCATCGACGCGGCCAACCAGATCTTCAAGCTTGCCGGCCAGGACGCCTGGATCAAACACATCGGTGGTGACAATGTCGACCGATAGCCGGCGTGCGGCCATCCAGGTCCCCAGCTCGCCGAGATGCGCCTCGATCTGCTGCATGAACAGGTTGATGCCGGCCGGCATCACAAAGGCAAAGCGCCGCGAGCGTGCCCTTGCGAGCTCCGACGCCGCCGCATGGGGCTGGAACGCGCTCCGCGCCATCGCATCCTTGACGCGCTGAACCGTATCCGGTCGTACCCCCGGCCGGTTGTGGAGCACGCGATCGACCGTGGCGAGGCTGACGCCCGCCTGCCGCGCGATGTCCCGCAATGTCAGCGGCGCGTTCATGCTCCTCCCCGTATGGTTGAAGAAACCTTAGCGCGGTTTTTGAGGTACGCAACTCATTTCTGAGGTGAGACCATCATGGGCCGCAAGCGGATGGCCCCGATATCCAGCCTGCTGACAGCGTGCCCCACACCGCTCTCTGGGATTATGGGTCCCGGCGCAAGACCGGGACGGCAGAGCGGTTTGTCGCGCGAACATTCCGTCTCACCACGCATCGCTGCGCCCGCAACGACGACGGAGAGATGCGATGACGGAGGAGAGAGCCTGCATTATCCGAAGGCCCTCGTCCCTCCTCAAACGACTACGGCGTGCAGCTGAAGCTCGCGGCCTGCGCGACCGGGCCCGTCTTGTAGCGCGGCCAGGAGGGCCAGCGGCACAGCGGCAGGCTGCGTGTGACGGTGAACGCGGGCGCTTCGATCGTCTGCTCGACGACTTCCAGATCGCCCGGCGCCTTGCCGCTCTCGACCCAGTCGACCAGCACACTCAGCATGTCGACATTGGCCGGCGCACCATTGCCGACATGATCGACGCCCGGCGCCGTGTAGAGCCGCGCGAACTCCGCCGTCTCGGCCTTGCCGAGCTTGCGCTCGACCGCCTCGAAATAGCGGATGCCGGCGTAAGGGCTCTGCGCGTAGTCGGCCATGTGCTCGAGGATCACGAGCCGGCCGCCCCGCGCGCGGAAGCGGCTCAAATCCGGATTGGTGGAGTCCATCAGCTGCGAGACCTGCAGCAGGCGGTCCTTGTAATCCTCCGGGCGATATCTGGTGACGTCGAGCTTGGGATCCCTGGCAAACACATATTGCGTGCCGCCGGCGCCGAACACCCAGGCGATGCCGTTCGCTTGTGTCGGCGGCTGCGTCGGCGCCGCCTTGCCGAGCCACCACGAGATCCAGCCGCCGGCCGAGGCGAAGCCCTCGGTGTCCTCGCCGGAGATACCCCATCCCGGATAGTCATCGAGGCCGTTGGCCAGCGGAAACGAGAATGTGTAAGGTGCATGCAAGGTCGCGATCGCCTTCACCTGCGCATCGCTCAGGCAGGCATCGCCGCTGTTGCCGTCGGGACAGCGCAGGCTCTCGGGCTTGAAGCTTGCCTTGCAGCCGACGGCATCCGCGACAAGGCCATCCTCGGCGCCATCAGCCTTGTCGCAGGTCTTGCGCACCGCGTCCGCCACCAGCTTGACCTGCGCCGGGCTGATCCAGCCCTCGCCCATCGTCACCAGCCCGCCGCGCGTGCCGGCATGCTGCAGCCCGACCCAGTTGATGACCGGCACGCGGGCGAAGATGCCGTCGAAATCGTCCGGGTAGCGCTGCGCCATGGTCAGCGCCTCGCGGCCGCCCTCCGACGAACCCATGAAGTACATCTTGTCGGGCGCCTTGCCATAGGCGCGCTTGACGATGCCGACCGCCGCATCGCGCACCTTCTTGTAGGCGACATGGGCGAAATTCTCGAACGCCTCGTCGTTGAGCGCAAAGGTCTGCGGCGGCTCGCCTTGCTTGGATTCGTGGCCGGAGTCGGTGCCGTAGGTGACGAAGCCGCGCGCGAGCGGCGAGGCCTTGTCGAACGGATAGGCCGGCGGCAGGCCGAGACCGGTGATCAGCACGCCGTTGAAGCCGCCGCCGCCGTATTGCAACGCGCGCCCGTTCCAGTCGGTCGGCAGATTGACCTCGAATTTGATCGGCGGTGCCGCCGGATCCCTCGGCGCGATATGGCCGAGCACCTTGCAGAACGCCGGATTTGCGGGCGCAACCCGCGCCGCCGGCGATCCGGCCTTCTCCGCCACGGTCAGTTGCGACGGCGCCTGCATGGCGGCGCTGTCGATCCGCATCGCGCCATCGGAGAGACTTGCCAAGCCGCTGCAGGTCGCCGTGGCGTCGCCGACCAGGGCCGCAGCGCCCGCGGAACCGATCGTCGTCAGCGTCAACAGGCCGGCGAGCGCGCTCGCACGCGGCCAGCTCGTGAATGTCGTCATATCTGTTTCCTCACCTGTCCGTCCCGTTGAGCCGGGATCTCGAATCCGCGCCGTCGCGGCGCGGATTCACTGGTCGTGTTCTAGCAGAGCGATGTCTAGAACGGCAGCCCGACATAGTTCTCTGCGAGCGACCGCTGCGCGGCCTCGGAGGAGAACAGATAGGCGAACTCGGTGTCCTGCAGCTTGTCTTCATAGGGCAGGCGATCGGGGAAACGATGCAGCAGGGTCGTCATCCACCAGGAGAAGCGCTGCGCCTTCCAGATCCGCGCCAAGGCGCGCTGCGAATAGCCGTCGATACCGCGGTCGTCGCCCTTTTTGTAGTGATCGACCAGCGCGTGGTAGAGATAATAGATGTCGGACGCAGCCGAGTTCAGCCCGCGCGCGCCGGTCGGCGGCACGATGTGCGCAGCATCGCCGGCGAGGAACATCCGGCCGTAGCGCATCGGCTCGGCGACGAAGCTGCGCAGCGGCGCGATGCTCTTCTCGATCGACGGCCCGGTGATCAGCTTGGCCGCGATCTCCGCCGGCAGCCGCAGCTTCAGCTCCTCCCAGAACGCGTCGTCGCTCCAATCCTCGACCTTGTCGGTGAGCGGCACCTGGATGTAGTAGCGGCTCAGCACCTGGGAGCGCAGCGAGCACAAAGCGAAGCCGCGCTCGTGCTTGGCGTAGATCAGTTCCGGCGACACCGGCTTGGTGCGGGAGAGCACGCCGAGCCAGCCGAACGGATAGACCCGCTCATATTCCTTGATCTTGTCCTGCGGGATCGACTTGCGGCTGACACCGTGAAAGCCGTCGGCGCCGATGATGTAGTCGCAGTCGACGCGGATCAGCTCGTCGCCGCTTCGGTAGGTCACGTAAGGCGCGTCGGAGGCGATGTCGTGCGGGGTCACGTCGTGGGCATTGTGCACGACCTTGCCGCCAAGCCTGTCGCGCGCCTCATAGAGATCACGGGTCAGTTCGGTCTGGCCGTAGACCATCACCGAATTGCCGCCGGAATACTTGTGCAGGTCGACGCGGTCGAGTTTGCCGTTATGGGCGATGTAGAAACCGTGATGGATCTCGCCCTCGCGGTCCATGCGCTCGCCGCACTGCGCTTCGCGCATCAGCTTGGCGAAACCGTGCTCGAGCACGCCGGCACGGATGCGCGACAGCACGTAGTCGCGGCTGGACTTTTCGAGGATGATCGTATCGATCCCCTGCAGGTGCAGGAGCTGCGACAGCATCAGGCCCGAGGGGCCGCCGCCGATGATACAGACTTGGACTTTCATGAGGCATCTCTCCCGGATTCGCGAAGGGCCGATTTTTGGGTTTGCTTTTCAGTCGCGGAATTTAGCAAGGATTGCGCTCGTCCACTTGGATGGACGCAGCATTCTCTTGCACTTTTCCGGCATCGCGCCGGAACGGCGCAGCGGTATCCAGACCCGGCCGGATCAGCCGGCCGCCCCGGCCTCGGTCGAAACGCCCATCGCGCGGCGGTAGTCGCGCGGACTGGCCCCCGTATGACGCTTGAAGAAGCGGCAGAAATAGGCCGGGTCCTTGAAGCCGAGCTCGAACGCCAGCTTGGACACCGGCGCTGCAATATAAGTGAGCCGCCGGCAGGCCTCGCGGGCGAGCCGCGCATGCACGATGTCCAGCGCGGACTGGCCGGTTTCGGCCCGCGTCAGACGGTTCAGCCGCTCCGGCGTCATGCCGAGCTCGTCGGCATAGCGCGCCACCGACCAGTGGTCGCGGTGGTGCGCCTCGACCAGCACGATGAACCGGGTGAACAGCGCCGCATGCCCGCTGCCGCGCCGCGCGCCCTGCGACTGCCGCGCGCTCTGCTGCGCCAGTCGCCAAACGATCGAGCGCCCAAGCCAATGCGGCACCGGCGAGGCTGCGGAATCCGCGGCAGCGAACTCATCGGCGAGGTCGACGAGCAGCGCGCCGATGCGGCCCGTCGCGACGGCCTTGGGCTCGAGATGCAGGATTTGCGGCGTTGCAAACAGATCGCGCAGCGCCTCGCCCGTCGCCGGCACATCGCCCTCGACCACGGCGCGCGGATTGAACGTGAGGACGAAGCCGTCGGTCTCGCGCGAGAAGCGGAAGGCGTGGACCACGCCGGGCGGGATGATCACCGCGACCGGGCCGGTGCAACGCTCGCGGCTTTCGTCCAAGGCGATCTCGGCGGGGCCGGAGCCGACCCAGAGGATCTGGTGCAGACCCTGATGGGTGTGGGCCTCGATCTCCCAGCGATAGAGCCGGCTGCGCACCTGGATCGGCTCGATATGCAGCATGTCCGGCTGCGCGGCGGAGGCCTCGCCATACAGCGCAAAGGCAGGGATCGACGGCTTGGTGCGAAAGCGCGGCATGATCGGGAGCTAAACCCGAATGTCGGAAAAGTACAAGTCTTGACCGCCGTTCGTGTCTCACGCGGCGCCCGTGGCTCGGATAGGTTCGTGACAAGAACAACAACGACCACACTCAATGGAGAGGAGGCCCCGAGATGTTCACGTTCGACCCGTATTCGGCTGCGGTCGATGCCGACCCGTTCCCGTTCTACAAGACCTTGCGCGACGCGCATCCCTGCTTCTGGAGCCAGCAAGCGCAGATGTGGATCCTGTCGCGCTACGCCGATGTCGCGGCGGCCGGCACCAACTGGCAGACTTATTCCTCGGCCAAGGGCAACCTGATGACCGAGCTGCCGAACCGCGCTGGCGCCACGCTCGGCACCACCGATCCGCCGCGTCATGACCGGCTGCGCGGCCTGGTTCAGCACGCTTTCATGAAGCGCAATCTGGAAAGCCTGTCCGGCCCGATCCGCGACATCGCACGCGCCAGTGCCGAGGCGCTGCGCGGCCAGGAGCGCTTCGACTTCATCGAGGCGTTCTCCTCGAAATTCACCGTGCGCGTGCTGTTCGCCGCGCTTGGCCTGCCGCTCGGCGACGAGCAGACGGTGCGCGACAAGGCGGTGCTGATGGTGCAGAGCGATCCGGTGAGCCGCGCCAAGGGTCCGCAGCACATCGCCGCCTATAATTGGATGCAGGACTATGCGGCGAGCGTCATCGCCGAGCGCCGCGCGCGGCCGCAGAACGATCTGATCTCGCATTTCAGCATGGCCGAGATCGATGGCGACAGGCTCGACGAGCGCGAGGTGCTGCTGACGACGACGACCTTGATCATGGCTGGCATCGAGTCGCTCGGCGGCTTCATGAGCATGCTCGCCTACAATCTTGCCGATCACCCTGACGCGCGCCGGGCCGTGGTCGCCAATCCCGATCTCCTGGCCGACGCGGTGGAAGAGTCGCTGCGCTTCAACACCTCGGCCCAGCGCTTCCGCCGCTGCCTGCAGAAGGACGTCACCCTGCATGGCCAGACCATGCGCGAAGGCGACTTCGTCTGCCTCGCTTACGGCTCCGCCAATCGCGACGAACGGCAGTTTCCCAATCCCGATGTCTACGACATCACGCGCAAGCCGCGCGGCCATTTCGGCTTCGGCGGCGGCGTGCACGCCTGCCTCGGCAGCGCGATCGCGCGCATGGCGATCAAGATCGCCTTCGACGAACTTCACAAGGTCGTGCCGGAGTATCGCCGGACCCAGGAGCAGCTGCCCTGGATGCCGTCATCGACCTTCCGCAGCCCGATGTATCTGGAGCTGACGGTGCATTAGTTGGGAGAGGGATCGGAGACTGCACGATGACAGTCGTTTCGTCTCCGCATCTACAAACTATCGCCCACGACAGATGACGAGGGACGGCAAGAAACAAAGCAAGAGAGAGAGGGAACGAACAATCGAGCGGCAAGGACGGTGCACCCTCTCCCCTTGTGGGAGAGGGTGGATCGCATGAGCGCAGCGAAATCCTAGCCGGGTGAGGGGTCTCTCTCCGCGAGCTCCCGTGCGGATGGAGACCCCTCACCCGCCTCCGATGCTTCGCATCTCCGGCCCCCTCTCCCGCAAGGGGAGAGGGGGCACCGAGCAAGTCTCCACTCATCGAGTTCCACTAGCAGTGAAGGTCATCCACGCTGCGAGAGGAGGACACGAATAGACAATATCAATCAGCAAGGATGCAGCTCAAACCAGCGCACCGAGATCCGCGGCGTTGAAGCCCTTGAGGCTGGACTTGTCGCCGGCCTTGATCTTGGCGACCCAGTCGGCATCGCTGATCAGCACGCGGCCGACCGCGATGAGATCGAATTCGTCCTTGGCCATGCGCTCCAGCAATGCGTCGAGATCGGCCGTCGTCGACGGCTTGCCGGCAAACGCCGAGAAGAAGTCCCCGGACAGGCCGACAGAGCCGACGCTGATGGTGGCCGCGCCCGTGATCTTCTTCGCCCAGCCGGCGAAGTTCAGGCCCTTCTCGCCGTCGATCTCCGGGAATTCCGGTTCCCAGAAGCGCCGCTGAGAGCAGTGCAGGATGTCGACGCCGGCATCGACCAGCGGCTGCAGCCAGTCGCCCATCAGGGCCGGCGTCTCGGCGAGACGCGCCGCGTAGTCCTGCTGCTTCCATTGGCTGACGCGCAGGATGATCGGGAAGTCCGGGCCGACCGCCTTGCGGATGGCGGCGACGATCTCGCCGGCAAAGCGCGAGCGCTCCTTGATGGTAGCGCCGCCATAGCGGTCCTCGCGCTTGTTGGTGCCGGCCCAGAAGAACTGGTCGATCAGATAGCCGTGCGCGCCATGGATCTCGACGGTGTCGAAGCCGGTGCGCTTGGCGTCAGCCGCGGCCTGCGCGAACGCCGCGACGGTGTCGGCGATGTCGTTCTCGGTCATCACCTTGCCGCGCGGCTTGTCCGGCGCGACCAGGCCCGACGGGCTCTCCACCGGCGCATCCGGCTCCCAGCGGCTCATGCCCTTGGTCGAGCCGGTGTGCCAGATCTGCGGCGCGATGCGGCCACCGGCGGCGTGCACGGCGCTCGCCACGCTCTGCCAGCCGGCCAGCGCAGCATCACCGTGGAAGAAGGGAATGTTGGGCTCGTTCTTGGAGGCCGGGCGGTTGACCACCGTGCCCTCGGTCAGGATCAGCCCCACGCCGCCTTCAGCGCGGCGGCGGTAATAGGCGACGTTGGCCTCGCCGGGAATGCCATTCGGCGCCGCGTTGCGCGTCATCGGCGCCATGACGATGCGGTTCTTCAGCTCCAGCGTCTTCAGACGGAAGGGACGAAACAGCACGCTGGTATCGAGATCGGACATTCAGAAGGCTCCATTGCGTTCGGAACCGCTCCAGTATACTTCGTAAACCTGAAGTCAATCAGGCACCTGAAGTCGCTCAGGTATATCCGAGGAAACCACTGCCGTGACGGCCGCGCCGAATGCAGAAACCACCCCGCCGCGCTGCAAGCCGCAGCACTTCTCGTCGGAATGCCCGAGCCGGGTGCTGATCGACCAGATCGCCGACAAATGGTCGATGATGGTGCTGGCCGTGCTCGATTCCGGCCCGCTGCGCTTCAACGCCATCAAGAAACAGCTCGAAGGCGTCACCCAGAAGGCGCTGACGCAGTGCCTGCGCCGTCTCGAGCGTAACGGCCTCGTCTCGCGCGAGGTGATCGCGGACTCGCCCGTGGCGGTTCAATACGAGATCACGCCGCTCGGCCGCACCCTGCAGCCGCCGTTCCGCGCGCTCTACGCCTGGACCATCGCCAAGATGCCCGAGGTCGAGCAGGCGCGTCAGGCGTTCGATCAACGCTGGGCGCGCTGATATCGTACGGCAGTGCCCGCCGTGGACCCCGGCGGCGGTTGAAGAACCAGCGGCACCGGAGCTGCCCTCAGCTTGTTGATGCCAGCAGCCTACTGGTCGGAACGCAGCGGTTGGATCGGCTGATTCTTGGCATCCGCACCCTGCACATCGTCTCCGATCGTAAACGAATCGAGGTCGTGACCGACCACGAACGGGCCGCGATACGTCGTTCTCGTCCGCGCAATCAGCATGTCCTCGGGAACGTCCTGCACGGGCTTCAACGTCGCGAAGACGATGTGCGAGTAGACCGCGAGCTTCGGGCCGGCGATCGAGAAGATCTTGCCCGCCTCCTCAGGCGAGGAGTGGTGCGCTTCGATGTCGCGATAGGACGGATAGCTCTTCGACAGCTCCGGCTCGATCACGGCAACCTCGTGAACGAGGAGATCGGCGCCTTTCGCCGCGTTGGCGACCCGCTCGTCGTATTTGGTATCGCCGGAGAGCACCACCTTCTTGCCGTCATACTCGATCACGTAACCGAAGGATGGCTTGATCTTCTCACCGTGATTGACCTCGATCGCCGTCACCTTGACGCCGTTCTTGTCGTAGACCGGTCCCGGCTCGATATCCTTGACCACGAAGGCGACGCCCTCCGGAGGGAGATGTTCGTCGTCCTCGCGAATCCGAATGTCCTCGGCAAACGCCTTGGTCAAATTCTCGGTCATCGCCACCGTTCCCATGGGACCAAAGACGATCATGGGAGACTTGCGCGACGCCCAGGGCGTTCCGATCCAGCCGCTCAGCCACATGTCCGGCAGCCCGACGAGATGATCGGAGTGCAAATGAGTGATGAAATGCGCGGTGATGGAGCCGAGAGCGACCCGTTTCTGAAACAGCCTGATCGTCGAGCCGCGGCCAAAGTCGAACAGCAGCTTTTCAGGGCCGGCCTCGATCAATGTCGACGCGCTGAAGCTGCTCACGCGCGGCGTCGGCGTTCCCGTTCCGAGCAATGTCACCTTCATCGTTTCGGCGCTCGCAGCCTGTCCGGACACGAGCATGGCCACCGTCAAGAGTGTCGGCCCGATTCGCATTATCTCTCTCCTTTTCTTGTTGGTCTTGTTGTTCGTCGTCTTGGCCGAGTCCAAACCGCTACTGAAACGCCACTTCCGCGAAGCTGCGCAGCTTCCGCGAATGCAGCCGCTCCGACTCCTGGTGCTTCAAGAGCTCCAGCGCCTTGAGGCCGATCTGGAGATGCTGGCCGACGCGCTGGCGATAGAAGTCGCTGGCCATGCCCGCGAGCTTGATCTCGCCATGCAGCGGCTTGTCGGAGACGCAGAGCAAGGTGCCGTAGGGCACGCGGAAGCGATAGCCATTGGCGGCGATCGTGGCCGATTCCATGTCGAGCGCGATCGCGCGCGACTGCGACAGCCGCCGGATCACGGCCGGACCGGAGATCTCCCAGTTGCGATTGTCGACGCTGGCCACCGTGCCGGTGCGCATCACCCGCTTCAGCTCGAAGCCGGAATAGCCGGTGACCGTCTCCACGGCCTCCTCGAGCGCGACCTGCACCTCGGCGAGCGCCGGGATCGGCACCCAGGGCGGCAGCTCCTGGTCAAGCACGTGATCCTCGCGGACATAGCCGTGCGCCAGCACATAGTCGCCGAGCCGCTGCGTGTTGCGCAGGCCTGCGCAATGGCCGACCATCAGCCAGGCATGCGGCCGCAGCACCGCGATGTGGTCGGTGACGTTGCGCGCGTTGGACGGCCCGGTGCCGATGTTGATCAAAGTGATGCCCTGATGTCCGGGCTCGACAAGGTGAAGCGCCGGCATCTGTGGCGTGCGCGCCGGCGCGGAGCCCGTCGTGCCGCCACCGAGACGCGCATTACGGGTGATGACGTTGCCCGGCTCGACGAAGGCCTCGGCTGCCCCCTGCCCGGCCACCAGCTGCTGCCGGCACCAATCGGCGAACGCATCGACGTAGAACTGGTAGTTGGTGAAGATCACGAAGTTCTGGAAATGGTCGGGATCCGTGCCCGTATAGTGATAGAGCCGGCGCAGCGAGTAGTCGACGCGCGCGGCGCGAAACAGCGACAGCGGCTCCGGCATGCCCGGCTTCAGCTCGAGCGTGCCGTCGGCGATTGCATCGTCCATCGTCGAGAGGTCCGGCGCGTCGAACACGTCGCGCAGGGAACGCGTCACCAGCGGGCTCTCGTGATGCGGCAGCGCCGTCTCGATGTTGATGTCGCGCCGATAGGCGAAATGCACCGGGATCGGCTCGGCGGATTCGCCGATCTCGACCGGCACGCCGTGATTTTCGATCAGGAGGCGGATCTGCTCGGTGAGATAGGAGCGGAACAGGTCCGGCCGCGTCACGCTGGTTTCGTGCACGCCAGGCCCCGCGACGAAGCCGTAGGCGAGCCGCGAGTCCAGCCGGGCATGGCTCGCGGTGGTCAGGCGCACGAACGGATATGTCGCCCGGATCCGCATCGCCGGCACCACGCCATTGGCATAGGCCTCGAAATGGCCGCGCAAATACGCCGTGTTGCGCTCATAGATCTCTTCGAGGCGGGCCACAGCGGCGGCGGCGTCGGTAAAGGTCTCGGTCGGTAAGGGTTGCGGCGATTGCACGGTCAAAGGCGGCCTCATCTTGCGGAAGCCGATGGTAAGCGAAGCCGCCGCTCCGGCGCAACGCTCGCCGGCGATTCTTCAAGCCCCCGCCGGAGGCACCCTCCCCGCGCAGTGGCGCGAGGAGGGCGAACGTGTCAGCCCTTGGCGAGCTGCACGTCGAGATCGTGCAGCACCTGGTAGCAGGGCAGCACCTGGGCGACCGAAGCGTTGGGCTCGCGGCCCTCCTTGATCGCGGCGAAGAACTCGCGGTCCTGCAGCTCGATGCCGTTCATGGAGACGTCGACCTTGGAGACGTCGATCTTCTCCTCCTTGCCGTTCACCAGATCGTCGTAGCGGGCGATGTAGGTGCCGGTGTCGCCGATGTAGCGGAAGAAGGTGCCGAGCGGGCCGTCATTGTTGAACGACAGCGACAGGGTGCAGATCGCGCCGTTGGCGGCCTTGAGCTGGATCGACATGTCCATGGCGATGCCCAGCGTCGGGTGGATCGGTCCCTGGATCGCGTTGGCCTTCACAATCGGCGAGCCCGCCTGATAGGCGAACAGGTCGACGGTATGGGCGGCGTGGTGCCACAGCAGATGATCGGTCCAGCTGCGCGGCTGGCCCAGCGCATTCATGTTGGTGCGGCGGAAGAAGTAGGTCTGCACGTCCATCTGCTGGATGTGGAACTCGCCGGCCTTGATCTTCTTGTGCACGAACTGATGGCTGGGGTTGAAGCGCCTTGTGTGGCCGCACATCGCGACCAGCTTGGTCTCCTTCTGCAGCTCGACGACCTGCTGCGCGTCCTTCAGCGAATCCGCGAGCGGGATCTCGACCTGGACGTGCTTGCCGGCCTTGAGGCAGTCGATTGCCTGCGCCGCATGCATCTGCGTCGGCGTGCAGAGGATCACGGCGTCGACCTCCGGCAGCTTCAGGCTGTCGGCGAGTTCGGTCGAGACGTGCTTGATGCCGTATTTGTCGGCGACTTCCTTGGTCTGGTCGAAGCGGCGCCCCACCAGCGACACCACCTCGACGCCATCGATGTTCTTGATGCCGTCGAGATGCTTGATGCCGAAGGCGCCGGCGCCGGCAAGCGCGACCTTGATGGTCTTGCTCATATCAGTTGTTCTCCAGGATCAGATGGCCGACCGCAGTGTTGCTGGCCGGCACATGGTAGAAGCGGTGACGCACGGTCGGCGCGTTGCCCTTCTTGGTCTCGTTGACGTCGCTCATGGCGCCGCGTGCGATCAGCCACATCACGAGTTCGATGCCCTCGCTGCCGGCCTCGCGCACGTAGTCGATATGCGGCACCTTGGAGAGCCCTTCGGGATCGTTGATGAGCTTATCCAGGAACATATTGTCCCATTCGCGATTGATCAGGCCCGCGCGCGGGCCCTGCAGCTGGTGGCTCATGCCGCCGGTGCCCCAGATCTGCACGTTGAGCGGCTCGTCATAGCTCTCGATCGCCTTGCGGATCGCCTTGCCCAGCATGAAGCAGCGGCGGCCCGACGGCACCGGATATTGCACGACGTTGACGGCGAACGGGATCACCGGGCACGGCCACGCATCGACCTGACCGAAGATCAGGCTGAGCGGCACGGTGAGGCCGTGGTCGACGTCCATCTTGTTGACGATGGTGAGATCGAAATCGTCCTGGATCACCGACTGCGCGATATGCGCGGCGAGCCGCGGGTGGCCGATCACCTTCGGCACGGGGCGCGGGCCCCAGCCCTCGTCGGCCGGCTGATACTCGGCGGCGGTGCCGATCGCAAAGGTCGGGATCATTTCCAGGCTGAAGGCGGTCGCGTGGTCGTTGAAGACCAGGAACACGACGTCCGGCTTCTGCTCCTTTTCCCACTGCTTGGCGAAGTCGTAGCCTGCGAACACCGGCTTCCAATAATCCTCGCCGGTCTTGCCGAGGTCGAGCGCCGCGCCGATCGCCGGAACGTGCGAGGTGAAAACGCTTGCGGAGATCTTGGCCATTTACTTCTTCTCCCCGGTGTAGCGGTTGCCCTCAGGCGAGCGGCCGCCCTTCACCATCATGTCGCGGTATTGTTCTTCGGTCATGCCGGTCATGCTGCCGGCCATCTGCTGAAAGCTCTTGCCATCGGTCGCACCGATCTTGGCGAGGAAGTAGATGTTGCCGCCAAGCGCAATGCAGCGGTTCAGGTCACGATCGAGCACCGCCTGCTTCTGCTCCTCGCTCATCGGCCATTCGTCGAGATAGGCGCGCTCATTGGCCTTGAAGCGGGCGCGGTTCTCCGCCTTCATCAGTGACATGCAGAACTGGTTGAGGTGATAGCCCATCCGCGACATGTCCGCGTCGAAGATGGTCGTGCCGGGAACGTCGGTATAGGGTTTGTCGAGCGACATCGCTTCCCTCCTTCAGGATTCTTCGGGCCAGTAAAGCCGCATCGGGTTGTCGACCAGGAGCTTGTGCTGCAGCTCCGCGGTGACGGCGATATGCGGAATGAAATCGACCAGCAGGCCGTCATCCGGCATGTGGTCCTTCAGGTTCGGATGCGGCCAGTCGGTGCCCCACAGCACGCGATCGGGGAAGGTCTCGACGATGCGCTTCGCAAACGGCACCACGTCGCGATAGGCGTTCTGCTCGCCATTCAGCGCCGGCGGTCCCTTGACCGAGAGACGCTCCGGGCAACTCACCTTGGACCAGACGTTTGGGTGCTCGCGCATGAACTTCACGAACAGCTCGAACTCCGGACCGTCGACCGGCTTGGTGACATCGGGGCGGCCCATGTGGTCGACGACCACGGTGGTCGGCAGCGAGGTGAAGAAGTCCCACAGTTCCGGCAGGTCGACCGCCTCGAAATAGATCACGACATGCCAGCCGAGCTTGCTGATGCGGTTGGCGATCTCGATCAGCTCGTCCTTGGGCGTGAAGTCGACCAGGCGCTTGACGAAGTTGAAGCGGACGCCGCGCACGCCGGCGTCGTGCATCGCCTGCAACTCGGCGTCGGTGACGCTGCGCTTCACCGTGGCGACACCGCGGGCCTTGCCGTTGGAATGCACGAGCGCATCGACCATGGCGCGATTGTCGGCGCCGTGGCAGGTCGCCTGCACCACGACATTACGGGCGAAGCCGAGATGGTCGCGCAGCGCGTAGAGCTGGTGCTTGGACGCATCGCAGGGTGTGTACTTCCGCTCGGGCGCATAGGGAAATTCGGCGCCGGGGCCGAACACGTGGCAATGCGCATCGACGGATCCGGCCGGCACCTTGAAGCGCGGCTTCGACGGGCCGTCGTACCAGTCGAGCCATCCCGGGGTCTTCTGGAACTCCATGAGGTTCCCTACTCCTTGGACTTGATCTTGTTGAGAATGCGATCGGCCTCGGTGCGCCAGTCCGGGCTGCGCGCGAATTCTTTCGTGCCACGCGCACCGAACAGGCCGTCATCGGCGAGATCGGCGACCCAGGCCTGGCGCTCGGCGGTCCCCTCCGCCGACCAGGGCGTCAGCCCGATATCACGCACGGTCTCGGCGACCTCCCGCACCTCCTCGGCGCGGCGGCGGCCATGCTCGATCACGCGCTGAAAGAAATAGGCGCCCTGCTTCTCCCAGTCGATGCCGGGAAACGTCTCCTGCAGCGAGGCGATCACCGCATCCTCGACGCCGTAGGCGCGCGCAGTGGTGAAGCTCTCGATCACCATCGCCTCGAGGCCCTTGATCATGATGCTGCGGCACATCTTGGTCGCCGAGGCCACGCCGAGCTTGTCGCTGGCCGCCTTGGCGGCGAAGCCGAGCTCGTTGAGCAGCGGCGCCAGCTCGCGCGCCCCGGCGCCACCGAGCAGCAGCGGCACCTTGATGCGATAGGGCGGCACCGAGGTCATGACGGCGCCCTCGACATAGCGCCCGCCTCCCCCATCGATCAGCGCGGCGGCGCGCTGCTTGGCGCCGGGCGAGGCCGAGTTGAAATCGAGGAACCAGGCACCCGGCTTGATGGTCACAGCGCAGGCCTCGGCGACCGCCACGTCCTGGCTCGCGGTGACCGCGGAGACGATGAAGTCGGCCTGCGCCGCCAGTTCGGCATGCGAGGCCGCCAGCGTCACGCCGATGCCGTCGGCGTGGCTGCGCAACGCATCACCACGCGAGTCCTCCAGCTTGACGTCATAGGCAGAGACGCGCACGCCGTCCTTGCGCAGATCCTCGGCGAGGATCTTGCCGACCTCGCCGTAGCCGATCAGCCCGACATGCCATCGGTTCGAAGGATTTTGGTTGGACGCCGCCGTCATGCTCGATCAATCGATGTATTTGAGCCCGGCCTTCGCCAAGGGCTCGCGCATCTTGTACATGTCGAGACCGAGCACGCCCGACGCCAGCTTCTCGCGCTTGTCGGCCTCGTTGGCCTCGCGCGCAGCGGCGGCATCGGCCGCCTGATGGGCGACCGCGGCCGGCACCACGACGATGCCGTCGACATCGGCGACGATCACGTCGCCCGGATTGACAGCCGCCCCGGCGCAGACGATCGGGATGTTGACCGAGCCGAGCGTCGCCTTGACAGTGCCGCGCGCCGAGATCGCGCGCGAGAATACCGGGAACTGCATCTCGGTGAGGTCGGCGACGTCACGCACGCCGCCGTCGATCACAAGTCCCTGGGCGCCGCGGGCGCGAAAACTGGTGGCGAGCAGGTCGCCGAAGAAGCCGTCGGTGTTCTCGACCGTGCAGGCCGCGACGACGACGTCGCCGGGCTGGATCTGCTCAGCCGCGACATGCAGCATCCAATTGTCGCCGGGCTGCAGCAGCACGGTGACCGCGGTGCCGCACATTTTCGCCGTGGGGTAGATCGGGCGCATGTAGCACTGCATCAGGCCGACGCGGCCCATCGCCTCGTGGATGGTGGCGACGCCGAACTTGGACAGCTTCTCGACCGCCGCCCTGTCGGCGCGGGTGATCTTCGTCTTGACGATGCCGAGATTGTTCATGGATGTGCTCATCGCGATGGTCCTAAATCACTTGCCCTGGGCCTTCAACGCGGCGTCGAGCCGCGGGAACACGCGCCGCGCATTGCCTTCATAGATCTGGTGGCGCTGCTCGGGGGTCAGCTTGGCGGCCTCGATATAGCGCTTGGTGTCGTCGTAGTAGAAGCCGGTCTCCGGATCGATGCCGCGGACGGCGCCGATCATCTCCGACGCGAACAGGATGTTGTCGACCGGGATCACGCCGGTCAGCAGATCGATGCCGGGCTGGTGATAGACGCAGGTATCGAAGAAGATGTTGTTGAGCAGATGATCCTTCAACAGCGGCTTCTTGAGCTCCTGGGCGAGGCCACGGAACCGGCCCCAATGATAAGGCACCGCGCCGCCGCCATGCGGGATCAGGAACTTCAAGGTCGGGAAGTCCTTGAACAGGTCCGAGGTCAGGCACTGCATGAACGCCGTGGTGTCGGCATTGAGATAATGCGCGCCCGTGGTGTGGAAACAGGCGTTGCAGCTGGTCGAGACGTGGATCATCGCGGGGATGTCCAGCTCGACCATCTTCTCATAAATCGGATACCAATGCCGGTCGGACAGCGGCGGCGAGGTCCAGTGACCGCCCGACGGATCCGGATTCAGGTTGATTCCGACGAAGCCGTACTCCTTGACGCACTTCTCCAGCTCGGGAAGGCAGGTCTTGGGGTCGACGCCGGGCGACTGCGGCAGCATCGCGGCGCCGATGAAATGGTCCGGGAACAGCTTGCTGACGCGGTAGCACAGCTCGTTGCAAATCGCGGCCCAGGTCGAGGACACCTGGAAGTCGCCGATGTGGTGCGCCATGAAGCTCGCGCGCGGCGAGAAGATGGTGAGGTCGCTGCCGCGCTCCTTCATCTTCTTGAGCTGGTTGGCCTCGATGCTCTCGCGCAGCTCGTCGTCGCTGATCTTGAGCTCGGAGGCCTTCGGCATCACGGAAGCGTCCTTGATGCCCGCGATCTGCCGGTTGCGCCACTCTTCCAGCGCCTTCGGAGCCGTCGTGTAATGGCCGTGCACGTCGATGATCACGTCAGTCTCTCCCTCAGATTTTCTCGCGAGCCAGCGACGGTCGGCTCAGCAACGATCCGCTCAATGCGCCGCCACGGGGGCGCCGACATCCTTGCCGCTGGCGCGGCCTCCCGGTCCCACGACCTGCTTTACCACAAGGGCGAGCGCCGCGATCAAGCCGGGAACTGCGATCACGGTGAAAATCTCGCTGAAAGTCAGATGCCTCGCGGTCAATTCGGCGACCAGGAAGGAGCCGGCAATACCGCCGAAACGGCCGATGCCCATCATCCAGGCGACACCGGTGGCCCGGCCCTGGGTCGGATAGAAGGCGGCCGCCAGCGCCGGCAGCGACGACTGCGCCGTGTTCATGACGACGCCGGCGACGAACACGATCACCACCAGGAAGCCCATATTGCCGGCCGCCTGGCCGATCAGGAAGATCGTCACGGCGGTCAGCGCATAGCCGACCGCGACGATGCGGTTGGCGTTGAAGCGGTCCATCAGGAAGCCGAAGAACACCGCGCCGACGCCGCCGAGCGGGAACAGCGCCGAGATCAACGTCGCCGTCTGCGGGTTCAGCCCGACATCCTTGAACAGGATCGGCATCCAGTTGATCAGCGAATAGAAGATCACGAGCCCCATGAAATAGGTGATCCACAGCATCAGCGAGCCGATGCGCAGCACCGGCGACAGCACCATGCCGATGCCGGTCGCATTGACGCGCCGCGTCGTCTCGGCATGCTCCGGCTCCAGCATCACGAACTGGCCGATATCGTTCGCGGCCTGCGAGATCCGGCGCATCACCTTGCGGACACGCTCGACACTGGCGCCGCGCGACAGCAGGTAATGCACGGATTCCGGCAGGATCGCGATCAGCAGCACGGTCAGCACCAGCGGCGTGACGCCGCCGAGCACCAGCACGCTGCGCCAGCCCCATTGCGGGATCATCCAGGCGGCGAGGAAGCCGCCGCAGGCCGCGCCCAGCGGAAAGCCGCAGAACATCAGGTTGGTCATGGTGGCGCGCAGCCGGCCCGGGCAGTACTCGCTGAGCAGCGTCACGGCGTTGGGCATGGCCGCACCGAGGCCGAGGCCGGTGACGAAGCGCAGTACGGTGAGTTCCGTCAGGTTGGTCGCGAAGGCCGAGACGAGACAGGCGACGCCGAAGACCAAGACCGAGCCGACCAGCACCAGCTTGCGGCCGAGCCGGTCCGCCACGGGACCGGCGAGCAGCGCGCCGGCGGCAAGCCCGAACAGCGCCGCGCTCAGCACGGGTCCGAGCGCCGACTTCTCGATGCCCCACTCCTTCAACAGCGAGGGCGCGATGAAGCCGATCGCCGCGGTGTCGAAGCCGTCGAGCAGCACGATGCTGAAGCCGAGGGCGAAGATCAGCCATTGAAAGGCGGAGAACGGGTGATCGTCGAGAAAGGCCTGGACGTCGACACGGCCGGTCGTTGGCATCGCTTCTGCTTCCCTGGGTGCTGTTTCTGGCTCGTCAACCGAGGTCCACGAGGGCGCGCGGCACGCGCGATCGCCCTGCTGCTTCGGCGGCTTGACCGGCTATGTGACCGAGCGCGCCAGGGCACACCAGCGCCGGGGGACTTCTATCAGCTATTCCAAATCGGCATAAGATATCAAATGAGCCATGCTGATTTTAGAATGGGTCTGGAAAGCTTTGGCCATTTGTTTTTGCGAGACATAGGCGCCGCGGGCTCCACCCTCCCCTGGAGGGGAGGGTGGCACTGCCCGAAACGAGATCACCAGTGATTCAGCGCGGCAGCTTCCTGATCAGCGCGGTCGCCAGCTTGATCGTCTGCCGCGCCAGCGGCGTCGGCCGCTTGTGCGCCGAGGTGACGAAGCACAGCACGCTGGTCGGGGCGGGCTCGGTCAGGGGGCGAATGGCGAGCTCGCTGGCGCGGCCCGAGGCGGCGACGCCGCTCGGCGTCAGCACGGCGTGGCCGTAGCCGGCGCAGACGAGGTCGATGATCGAGGGCACGCTCGACACCTCCCAGGCGATGTCGAGCTTGATCCCGGCCAGCGCAGCCTGGGTCTCCAGCAATCTGCGCATCGCATGCACGCGCTCGGGCATGATCAGGCTGTAGCGCGACAGCTCGGCCATCGGCAGCGGCGCGGTGGTGCGGCGCTTGCCCTTGGGCGCATGGCTCACCAGCGCGAGCGGCTCCTGCAGCACCGGCGTGATCTCTATGCCGGCCTGGGCCTCGGGATTGTAGACCATGCCGACATCGATGCGTCCGGTGGTGACCCACTCCACCACATGCGTCGACAATCCTTCGACGACGGCCAGTCGCGCCGCCGGATACTCTTTCCGGAAGCGGTCGATCAGCGGCAGCGTCAATTGCCGCGCGATGCTCGGCGGCAGGCCGATGGTGACGCGGCCGACCGGCGCATCACGGCTGGCGCCGAGATCCTCGCGTGCATGCGCCACCAGCTGCAGCACGCCGACGCTGTGATCGAGCAGCCGCTTTCCCGCTTCGGTCAGTTCGACCCCGCGGCCATTGCGCGCGAACAGCTGCTGCTTCAGCTCCGATTCCAGCGCCCGCACCTGCCGCGACAGCGCCGGCTGTGCCACGTCGAGCACGCTCGCCGCCTTGCTGAACGAGCCGAGCTCGGCCACCTGCACGAAATATTCGAGCTGCTTGAGGTTCATGGGTGGGGGCCTCGAGCATCAGGCGTGAGGCGGCCCGGCCACCTACCCCACCCCCCATTGTCGTCCCTGCGAACGCAGGGACCCATACCGCGGAAAGCCGACGATTGAAAAAGGCTCTGCGTCGCCCTTCTTTGTCGACAATTTGGGCTGGCGGCTATGGGTCCCTGCGTTCGCAGGGACGACAGCCGAGCGTGGAGCCGCGCCGTGCCCGATCGTGTCCAACCTCGCCCCATCAGGTCAGCCCCATCTCAATTCAGCACGTTCACCGCAAAATTCAGCACCGACGCAAATCCCACCCAGCACGCATAGGGCACGAACAGCAGCGCCGCGATCCGGTCCTTGCGCCATTGCATCACGATGAAGGTCACGATCAGCACGAACATGCTGGCGATGATCACGAAGGCCGGCCACATCAGATGCGCGGTGAAGAACACCGGCGACCAGGCGAAGTTCAACACCAGCTGGCCCCACCACACCTGCATCACGGCACCGCTGACCACCCGCTCATAGGTACGCCAGCCGGCCACCGCGATCATGATGTAGAGCACCGTCCAGGCGATCGGAAACAGCCAGCCCGGCGGGGTGAACCAGGGCTTGTTCAGCGAGCCGTACCAGGCTCCCGGCAGGTTGGAGGCGCCGATGATCCAGCCGCCTCCGACCACGAGCGCCAGGAGGACGAGGAAATGCAGGATGGATCGGTTCATATTCCGCTCGGCGTGATTCGAAGGGTCCGTCCGCTGGCGATCGGCTGCCATGCGGCCGAGACACCCACGCGCGCACTGGACAGGGCTGCCCGGTGCGCGTAGCCAGGACATAACACAATGCGAGGAAAAGTCAGGGTTTTCGCCTGACGCTTACGTCCAGGGACCGGAACGCCGACCAAATCTGCGCCGGGGTCCTGAGAGCAGGAACGGAGTTTCGTCAGTGGCTGCTTCCCCGGCCCCCTCTTCAGCCATCGCCGCGATCGCGGCCGTCGAAGCCGGCCTCGCCGCGCAGGGCTATATCGCCAGCCGCCAGATCGCCACCGCGGTCTACCTGTCGCAGGCGATCGACAAGCCGATCCTGGTCGAAGGCCCGGCCGGCGTCGGCAAGACTGAGCTCGCCAAGGCGATCGCCGCCTGGCGCGGCCTGAAGATGATCCGGCTGCAATGCTACGAGGGGCTCGACGAGGCCAAGGCGCTGTACGAGTGGAAATACGCCAAGCAGCTGCTCTACACCCAGATCCTGAAGGACAAACTCGGCGAGGTGCTCGGTGGCGCCCAGACCCTGCATGCGGCGCTCAGCCAGCTGCATGATTTCGGCGACGTGTTCTTCTCCAAGGAGTTCGTCGAGCCGCGGCCGCTGCTTCAGGCCCTGCTCGAGCCCGAGGGCTGCGTGCTCCTCATCGATGAGATCGACAAGTCCGACGCCGAGTTCGAATCGCTGCTGCTGGAAATCCTCTCCGACTTCCAGGTCACCATCCCCGAGCTCGGCAGCATCGCCGCCGCCAGGCCGCCGACCGTGATCCTCACCTCCAATTCCGAACGCAATCTCGGCGACGCGCTGAAGCGGCGCTGCCTGCATCTGCATATCGGCTTCCCCGAGCAGCGGCTGGAGGAGCGCATCGTCGAGAGCCGCGTGCCTGGCATCTCGCAGACGCTGCGCCGCCAGCTCGTAGCCTTCATCCACGACATCCGCTCGCTCGACCTGAAGAAGCAGCCCTCGGTCAGCGAGACGATCGACTGGGCGCGGGTGCTGGTGCTGTTGCAGGCGGCCGAGCTCGGCCATGACCTGGTGAAGGACACGCTCAACGTGCTCTTGAAATACGAGTCCGACATTGAGGTGGCGCTGCCCCAGGTGACGACCTTCGTCGCCAAGGCGCAGCGCCAGAACATCTTCGGGTAGGTACCATGCAGGAGAACCTGCATCGGTTCTTCCGGGCGGCGCGCGGCGCCGGCGTACATGTCTCGCCGGCGGAGAGCATCGACGCCATGCGCGCGGTCGCAAGCATCGGCCTGTCCGACCGCACGGTGCTGCGTGACAGCCTGCTGCTGACCTTGGCCAAGAGCGAGGACGAGAAGAAGGCGCTCGGCGCCTGCTTCGACCTGTTCTTCGCCCATGTCGACCCGGCGCAGCCCGAGGCCAAGGACGACGAGGCGCAGCAGGACGCGGCGTCCAGCGAGGCCCAGACAGCGCAGCCATCAGACCAGTCGGTCCAAGACGAAGCGAATGCCGAGCTCGGCCCTCTCGCCCAGATGCTGCTGGCGCAGAACAGCGCCGACATCTCGGCCGCCATCGCCAACGCCTCCAGCGCCGTCGGCCTGTCCGAGATCCGCTATTTCACCCAGCGCGGCTTGTTCTCGAGCCGCATGCTGGAAACGATGGGCATCCAGCGGCTGCGCGACGATCTGGATGCGCTAAACGACAGCAACCCGGCCCAGGCCGAGCGGCTGCAGGCCGCGCTCGACGGCCTGCGCGACACCGTGCGCGATGCGGTCGCGCAAGCGCTCGCTTTGTACGGCCGCGAGGAAACCGAGAACCTGCGTCACGAGATCCTGCGCAACGCGCAGCTGTCGCGCATCGAGCCGCGCCAGGTCGCGGAGATGCGGGCGCTGATCCGGCAGATCGCCCGCCGGCTGCGCGAGCGCTACAGCAAGCCGCGCAAGCGCCAGCGCCGCGGCCATCTCGACGTCCGCCGCACGCTGCGCCGCAACGCAGCCTGGGGCAGCGTGCCCTTCCTCACCGCGTGGAAACGCCGGCATCGCGATCGCCCGAAGATCGTGGCGCTGTGCGACGTCTCCGGCTCGGTCGCTCGCGTGTCCGACTTCTTCCTGCTCTTGATCCACAGCCTGCACGACGTCGTCAGCGACGTCCGCTCCTTTGCCTTCTCCGGCCACCTGATCGAGGTCAGCGAGATCCTGGAGCAGAAATCCGCCGAGGAGGCGATGGCCGAGATCATGCACAAGGTCGGCTTCGGCTCGTCCGACTATGGCTCCTCGCTGGTGGATTTCGAGAAACAGTTCATGGCCGCGGTGACCCCGCAGACCACCGTGATCGTGCTCGGCGACGCCCGCAGCAACAAGCTCGACCCGCGCGCCGACATCCTGAAAGCCATCGCCGAACGCGCCAAGCGCGTGGTCTGGCTCAATCCCGAGGGCCGCATGACCTGGGGCTGGGGCGACTCCGAAATGCCGCGCTACCAGACCTTCTGCAACGTCGTCCGACCCTGCGCCACCGCGCAACAGCTCGAGCGTGCCGTCAGCGACATCGTCTCGGCCTATCAGTAAGCCCCCGCTCTCACCCCGTCATTGCGAGCGCAGCGCCGCAATCCAGGGCCGAAGCAAAGAATCTGAACTGCGTCGTCGCGGAGCCTGTCCTCGGGCTCGCCGCAATAGCGATGGAGCAGCGCGTAGTCCGCTCTTATCGTCCCGCCGCGCTACCGTCCCCCCGCCGCCCGCTTCAACAACGCCGCGCGCTGCTGATCGGTGAAGCTCACACCCGACTTCTTCTCCACCACTTTCACCGCCCATGACCGCATCGGATCATCATCGACCCGCGCCGGCTCGCGCAGGATAGCGACGCCGATCTCCAGCATCTTGGCGTCGGCCTGATGCTCGATGCCGCCGCCACCGGCACTCACCAACGCGAATGCGCCGGCGGCAGCGCCGATGCCGGCCGCCAGCGCCGTTGTGAGGAATAGTTTCCAGTCCACCTAGGCCCCCTGCTCTCATCGCCACTGCGCCGCCACGCTCGAACAGGTTCGTGTCTGCGACATGGCCATCCTAAGCCCTTCCTTCGGCAG
Source organism: Bradyrhizobium denitrificans (assembly GCF_013179005.1). NCBI lineage: Bacteria > Pseudomonadati > Pseudomonadota > Alphaproteobacteria > Hyphomicrobiales > Nitrobacteraceae > Bradyrhizobium > Bradyrhizobium denitrificans. The sequence continues at coordinate 147,006 of NZ_JABFDP010000012.1, forward strand.
CAAGCGCGTCACCCGTCCACATTTGTGCGGTCCGTGACCGCGCACGGCGCGAGAACTGTGATCCCTGTGTGATTGCCCGTCGCGTTACCATGTCGCAGCAATCAGGCCTTGTACCGTCGGGCAAATCTCGACGATGGTTGCGCCCAACCTGGCTCGACGAAAGGGGCGTACGCGTCGTCACGTGACGTGAGGCAGGCTGCGGTGGACGCCGTTGCATCATGCGCTTGTTGCGCGGACGAGTGGTGCTGTGGCGTACGGTGAAGTCGTGATGTCCTGACACCCCGATGCTGGTGTCACGCGCGCAGCCATGCATGCGCATGGCGCGCGCAATGGTGACCAACAAGCCCGGCGCACCAGGGAGACCACGTATAAGCCGTCAAACCATCGCGCAGGGAAGGCCGGAATGTTCGGCCCACCTGTGGTTCCTGCCCCGTGCATTTTTGATCGCACGGGGGCCGCGGGTGTGGTGGACACCCGGCCTTTCCTGCGCCCTCGATCTTGCCGGGGGTGATCGATCAGCAAGGCTCGGACGCAGCGGCGCCGCGAGAACGCGATGTCACATCCTGAGATCTCAGCCAGCCTTCGCGTTCGGATCCCACGCTCAGCGCGGCACCACCGCGGTGGCCTCGATCTCGACACGCGCCGCCTTCTCGACCAGCCGCACCACCTGCACCAGTGCCATCGCCGGATAGTGGCTGCCGAAGATCTCGCGATAGATCCTGCCGAGTTCCTTCAGATTGCCGAGATACTCATCCATGTCGACCACGTACCAGGTCAGCCGAACGAGATGCTCGGGCCGCGCCTGGCCTTCGGCCAGGATGGCCGCGATGTTCTGCAGCGTCTGGCGCACCTGCGCCAGGAAGCCGTCGGCGAGCTTCTCGTGTTCGTCCCAGCCGATCACGCCGCCCGTGACCACGATCCGGCCCTCGGCGCTGATGCCGTTGGCGTAGCCTTTCGGCATCGGCCAGCCGCCCGGCTGCAGCACGCGCAGACCCTCGCTTTCGTCCTGCCTCGCCACGGCCGCGATGGGCGCTTTGGTCGTGCTCACAAACGTCTCTCCTTGTCTATCCTACGCGGCAGTGCCGGACGACGGCGAGGTTGCGGCTTGCGCAATCTGCCGCAAGGCAAACCGCTTGAGCTTGCCGGTCTCGGTCTTCGGCAACTGCGTCACGAATTCGATCGCCCGCGGATATTTGTAGGGCGCGATCTCGCGTTTCACATGCTCCTGAAGCTCGGCGACCAGCGCGGGGGTGCCCGCCACGCCCGGCGCCAGCACGACATAGGCTTTCACGATCATGCCGCGGGCCTCGTCCGGCGCACCGACCACTCCGCATTCGGCCACCGACGGGTGGGTCAGCAGCGCCGCCTCGACGTCCGTGCCGGCGATGTTGTAGCCGGACGAGACGATCATGTCATCCGACCGCGACTGGTACCAGAAGTAGCCGTCGTCATCCATGACATAGGTGTCGCCGGTGACGTTCCAGCCGTTCTGGACGTATTTGCGCTGGCGCTCGTCGGCGAGATAGCGGCAGCCGGTCGGCCCGCGCACCGCGAGGCGTCCCATCGTCCCCGGCGGCACGTCACGGCCCTCGTCATCGACGATCTTCGCCTCATAACCCGGCACCGGCTTGCCGGTCGCCCCGGGCCGGATCTCGTCCTCGACGGCGCTGATGAAGATGTGCAGCATTTCGGTCGAGCCGATGCCATCCATCAGCTTCAGCCCGGTGGCCTTGAGCCAGGCGTCGAAGGTCGGCTTTGGCAGCGTCTCGCCGGCCGAGACGCATTTGCGCAGCGAGGAGATGTCGCGCCCCGCAAGCTTGGCGAGCATGGCCCGATAGGCCGTGGGCGCCGTGAAGCAGATCGTGGCCTTGTAGCGCTCAATGGCGGCGAGGAGATCGTCGGGCGAGGTCTTTTCGAGCACGACATAGGATGCGCCGATATGCATCGGAAACAGCACGCCGCCGAAGCCGAAGGTGAAAGCCAGCGGCGCCGTGCCGATGAAGCGGTCGCTCTGGTTGGCACGCAGCACGTTGCGGGCATAGCCATCGCACACCGCGAGCATGTCGCGGTGGAAATGCATGGTGCCCTTGGGATCACCAGTCGTCCCCGAGGTGAAGGCGATCAGGCAGAGATCGTCGGAGGCCGTATCGACCGCCTTGAAGTCGGGGCTGGCATCCGCGATCAAGGCCTCCAAGCCATCGGGCTGGCCGCTGCCCCAATACACCACCTTTTGCAGCGCGGGCGCGACCGCGCGGGTCTTTTCCATCTCATCCGAAAGTTTGCCGTCGCAAAGCGCCAGGGCGATCTGCGCCTTCTGGATCGGGTAGGACAGCTCTTTCGCACGCAGCAGGGGCATGGTGGCGACGACGATCCCACCCGCCTTGATGACGGCGAGATAGGTCGCCACCATCATCGGATTGTTGGCAGAGCGCAGCAGCACGCGGCCGCCGGGCACGAGGCCGAGCCTGCCGACGAGCACGTTGGCGATCCTGTTCACCAGCGCCTGAAGCTCGCGATAGGTGTAGCTCACCTCCGCGCTGATGATGCATGGCGCGTCGCCCCGCCCCTCCTCGACCCAGCGGTCGACGAAATGGGTCACGCAGTTCAGGCGCGGCGGATACTGGTATTCCGGCCGGCTGAAAACGAAGTCGGGCCACAGCTCGCGCGGCGGCAGATGGTCCTGCGCGAACGTGTCGACGTGGGCGCTATGCGCCTTCGTTCCGTCCGGAAGTTGAGCCTCGTCGTGGATCTGAGCACTGGCGGCAGAGGCCATCTCACGCTCCTGTCTGAAGGAAAGGACACCCGGCACGTTTCAGTCCTAAACATTTTAGACTTAAAACATTTGGACGCAAGAGCGGAGGAGAGTTGAAGATTGTGCACTGCCCGCAAATTGTTTGAGCGTTTGCCGCCCGGCGCGGCGGCGCGGCCAAGCAACAGCGCTGCCCGAGCCTCAAGTCTGCCGGCGCTGCACGGCGTTCTGCGCCGATCCCTTGGTCTTGGCGAGCAGGCGCATCAGCTCACGCACATCCTTGGGCGTCAGCTCGCTGAACAGATCGGCGATCCAGGTTTCATGCTCGGCCGCCATCTTGCGGAATTCCGCGCGGCCGAGCTTGGTCAGCCGGATCACCTGGACGCGCCGGTCGGTCTCGGAGGTCCGGCGATCGAGATGACCGGAATCGACCAGGCGCTCGACCAGCCCGGTCACATTGCCGTTCGACACCATCATGCGCTTGGAGACGTCCGACAAGGTCATGCCGTCAGGGGCCTTGTCGAGCTGAGCCATCAGGTCGAACCGCGGCAGCGTGACGTCGAAACGCTCGCGCAGCCGGGTGCGGATCTCACCCTCGATCAGCGTGGTGCAGGTGAGGAGCCGCAGCCACAGCCGCAACTCCTCGGCATGGTCCTCGGGCAGCTCGACGGCCTTAGTCTCGGAATCAAGAGTCATGACGGAATCACATGCGGACGTTCAGCCCAAACGGGCGAGACTTGGGAGTTTGACCTTTCGGGCCTTCCCGGAGCAAGGAAAAACGTACCATCGCCACGGCACCGCGCGAGGCACGACAATTCCTTTAACCTTCAAGCAATTGGCGCGGCGCTTGCATGCGCGCCTGAACCACCCCGCAGCACGAGCAGCTCGCTTGCGGCCGGGGGCGGCATCAGACTAGGCTTGAGCCGGACTTGCCGTCTGGTCAGGTGCACAACGCATCGTCCTGAATTTCAGAATCCGGGGGAGTTGTCATGAAAGTGAGTTCGAAGCTGGCGGGGCTGGGCCTGGCCGCGAGCCTGTTGGCGCAGCCGGCGCTGGCCGCCGACAAGATCAAGATCGGCGTCATCGTCACCCTGTCCGGACCGGCAGCCGCGCTTGGCGGCCAAGTCCGCGACGGCTTCAATCTCGCGATCAAGGACCTCGGCGGCAAGATGGGCGGCAAGGACGTCGAAGTGATCGTCGCCGATGACGAGCTCAAGCCGGACGCCGCGATCACCAAGGTCAAGGGCCTGCTCGAGCGCGACAAGGTCGACTTCGTCGTCGGCCCGATCTTCTCCAACATGCTGCAGGCGATCCACCGGCCGGTCACCGAGAACAAGACCTTCCTGATCAGCCCGAATGCCGGCCCCTCCTCCTATGCCGGCAAGGAGTGCAGCCCGTTCTTCTACGTCACGTCGTATCAGAACGACCAGGTCCATGCGATCCTCGGCAAGGTCGCGCAGGACCGCGGCTACAAGCGGATGTATCTGCTGGTGCCGAACTATCAGGCCGGGCGCGATTCCGTCGCCGGCTTCAAGCTCGACTACAAGGGCGAGATCGTCGAGGAATCCTATGTCCCGCTCAACACGCTCGACTTCCAGCCCGAGCTCTCCAAGATCTCCTCGCAGAAGCCGGACGCGGTGTTCACCTTCATGCCGGGCGGCATGGGCGTGAACCTGGTCAAGCAGTTCAAGCAGGCTGGCCTTGCGGACACCATTCCGGTGCTGTCGGCCTTCACGGTCGACGAATCCACGCTGCCCGCGCAGCAGGATGCGGCAGTGGGCATGTTCGGCGGCGCCGACTGGGCTCCCAATCTCGACAATCCGCAGAGCAAGAAGTTCGTCGCCGGCTATGAAGCCGCCTACAACAGCGTGCCGGGAACCTACGCGATGCAGGCCTATGATGCGGCGCTGCTGATCGAGAGCGCCGTGAAGGCGGTCGGCGGCGACCTCGCCAACAAGGACGCGGTGGCGGCGGCACTGAAGAAGGCCGACTTCACCTCGCTGCGCGGCAGCTTCAAGTTCAACACCAATGGCTATCCGATCCAGGACTTCTATCTGACCAAGGTCGCCAAGCGTCCTGACGGCAAGTTCCAGACCGAGATCGTACAGAAGGTGTTCGAGAACTACGCCGACCGCTACGCCAAGGACTGCGCGGCCAAGTAACAACAGGGAGCGAAACCACCATGAATCATCCGGAAATCGCCGGCATTACCCGCGCCAATGAGGGCATCCAGGGCATCTCCTGGAACATCCTCGGCCAGATCTATGTGCCGAAGAACCGCACCGAGCACAGCTTCTCCTGGCACGCAACCTTCCCGGTCGGCACCTTCGTGCCGCCGCACATCCATCCCGACCAGGATGAGTACCTCTACATCCTCGAAGGCCGGCTCGATTTCTTCCTCGACGGCGCCGAGGAATATGCGACCGCCGGCGACACGGTGCGGCTGCCGATGGGCAAGCCGCACGGCATTTTCAACAAGTCGCAGCAGACCGCGAAGACGCTGTTCTGGGTGTCGCCGACGCGACGGCTCTACGAGCTGTTCTGGGCGATCCACAACATGCGCGAACAGAACCCGGACGATGTGGTCAAGCTCGCCGCCGAGCACAACATCCACTTCCTGCCGCCACCTCCGGGAGCTTAGTTCGGCCAAGGCGTTGATTTCCGAACTGTCGCTGAGAATGCGGTGCACTCCCTCTCCCCGTCCTTACGGGGAGAGGGGCGGGGCAAGGGGCAGCCCCAACGACGGTGTTGTATATGGGCCCGGCTACGACGCCTGCCGCGTCACCATCCGCGCAGCAAAGCCGGCCCGGCTCGCATAGCCGCGCACAATGGCCTCACGGGCCTCGTAGTTGAGGATCGTGTTGATGTCGGTGAAGCCCTGCGGCGCGAGTTGCTCGACCGCGTCGATGACGCCTTCCGGCCCGCCACGGCGGTTGGATGCCACGATGTCGGCCGTCATCGGCAGCCGCTTCTGCTCATAGGCCATCAGCGCCTGGCGCGGATGCTCGGAGCGGGCCAAGGCATCGGCGAGCGCGCGGGCATCGAGAATCGCCTGCGAGGCGCCGTTGGAGCCGACCGGATACATCGGATGCGCAGCGTCGCCCAGCAGCGTGACGCGGCCGCTCGACCAATAGGGCAGCGGGTCGCGGTCGCAGCATGGGTATTCCCAGAACTCCGGCGTCGCCCGCACCATCGCGGCGAAGTCGACCTGGGGAATGGAGAAGCCGTTGACATGCGGCATCAGTTCGTCGGCCTTGCCGAGCCGCGACCAATCCTCGCGCCGTGGCGGGGTGGTATTGGCATCGCCGATGCGCACCAGCACGGCCCAGTTGGTGAGGCGGGTCGCGGGGCTCGAGCCCTCGGCGATCGGATAGATCACCGCCTTGGCGTTGAGGCCGCCGGCAATGATCATCGAGCGGCCGGTCAGGAACACCGGCCAGTCGGTGGCGCCACGCCACAGCATCAGGCCGTTCCAGCACGGCGCGCCCTCATTGGGGAACAGCGTCTGCCGGACCTTGGAATGAATGCCGTCGGCGCCGATCAGCACGTCGCCACGGACGGTGTGGACATGGGCGCCGCTGCGGTCGAAGAAATAGGCGGTGACCCCGCCCTCGTCCTGCGTGAACGCGCCGAGCCGGCAGCCGGTGTGCACCTTGTCCGGCCCAAGCCGCTGCATCACCGCCTGATGGATCACGCTCTGCAGCCGGCCGCGATGGATCGAGAATTGCGGCACGTCGTGGCCGGCCTCGACGCCGCGGGTCTCGTGCCAGACCTCCTGGCCGCGCCGGGTCAGATAAAACAGCTCATAGGTCCGGATCGCGACCTCATCGAGCCGGTCGAGCAGCCCGAGTTGGGCCAGCTCGCGAATGGCATGCGGCAGGGTGTTGATGCCCACGCCAAGCTCGCGGATCGCATCCGCCTGCTCGAACAGCTCGCAGTCGATGCCACGCGCCCGCAGCATCAGGGCCGTGGTCAGTCCACCGATACCGCCGCCAACGATGATCGCCTTCATCGCTCTCTACTCCACTCGCACGGAACGCATGGGGCAGCAGCGTCGCATGGAGGCTTACTCCGCCGCAAGCGGCTTCGCAGCCTCGGCCCGCAGCTCCGCCCGCGTTTTCGGCTTAGCCTTAATCTTCAGCTCCTCGAAATCCAGCCGGTCGCGCACGCTGTTGCGAAAAATCTGCTCCTTGCCCGGCAGATATTGCGGCGGGCAGAACATGTCAGCGCCATACCAGGCGGCGGCCTTCATCGTGAAAGCGGGGTCGACCAGATGCGGGCGGCCGAGCGCGACGAGATCGGCGCGGCCGGCGGCGAGGATGGTGTTGACCTGATCGGCCGAGGTGATGTTACCCACGCACATGGTCGCGACATGCGCCTCGTTGCGAACCTGATCGGAGAACGGCGTCTGGAACATGCGGCCGTAGATCGGCTTCGCCTCGCGCACGGTCTGCCCCGTCGAAACGTCGACGAGATCGACGCCTGCCTCGCCGAACGCGCGGGCGATCAGCACCGCGTCGTCTCCGGTGATCCCGCCCTCGGCCCAGTCGGTGGCGGAGATGCGCACCGACATCGGCTTGTGCGCCGGCCACGCCGCGCGCATCGCCGCGAACACCTCCAGCGGAAAGCGCAAGCGGTTCTCCAGCGAGCCGCCATAGTCGTCGGTGCGCCTGTTGGTCAGCGGCGAGATGAAGCTCGCGAGCAGATAGCCGTGGGCGCAATGCAGCTCGAGCATGTCGAAGCCGCAAGCGTGGCCACGCTCGGCCGCGGCGACAAAGTCGGCCTTGATCGCATCCATCGACGCGCGGTCGAGCTCGCGCGGCACCTGGCTATCGGGGAAATATGGCAAGGGCGACGCCGACACGACCTCCCAGCCGCCCTGCTCCAGCGGACGGTCCATGCCGTCCCACATCAGCTTGGTCGCGCCCTTGCGGCCGGCATGGCCGAGCTGCAGCGCGAACTTGGCTTGCGAGTTGGCGTGGACGAAATCGACGATGCGCGTCCAGGCCGCCTCCTGCGCGTCGTTCCACAGACCGGCGCAGCCGGGCGTGATACGCGCATCGCGGCTGACGCAGGTCATTTCGGTGAACAGCAGGCCGGCGCCGCCGATCGCGCGCGAGCCGTAATGCACGAGGTGAAAATCGCCGGGAATGCCTTCCTCGGCCGAGTACATGCACATCGGCGACAGCACCGCGCGATTGGCCACCGTCATCTCGCGCAGCTTGAGCGGCTGGAACATCGGCGCGACCGGCTTGTCGACATCGACGTCAAAGCCCTTGGCACGAACCTGCCGCGCAAAGGCTTTGTCGACCTCGGCGACGAAGTCCGGCGCCCGCAGCGTCAGATTGTCGTAGGTGATGGCCTTCGAGCGCGTCATCACGCCAAACGCGAACTGCACCGGATCGAAGTCCCAGAAGCGATCGACATGCTCGAACCACACCAGCGAGACGTCCGCGGCGTGCTGGATCTTCTCGACTTCCTCGCGACGGCCATTCTCGTAAAGCTCGAGCGCGGCAGCGATGCTGGGCGCGCGCGCCATCGCATCGGCGAGCGCGATCGCGTCCTCCATCGCCAGCTTGGTCCCCGAGCCGATCGAGAAATGTGCCGTCGACTTGGCATCGCCGAGCAGGACCATGTTGTCCTTGACCCAGCGCTTGTTGCGGATCATCGGGAAGTTTCGCCACATCGAGCGGTTGATCAGCAGCGGATGATCGCCGAGGAACCAGCCGAAGATCTCCTTCATACGATCCGCGGATTGCCGCTCGTCCAAGCCGGTGAGGCCGGCCCGCTCGAATGTCGCCGGATCCGTCTCGAAGATCCAGGTCGAATGCCCCGCCTCATACTGATAGGCGTGCGCGATGAACGGCCCCCATTCGGTCTCCTGGAAGATGAAGGTGAAGGCGTCGAGCGGCTTGGTCGATCCCATCCAGGCAAACTTGTTGGCGCGCAGGTCGACCTCGGGCTGGAAATGCTCGACGTGCTTCTCGCGAAAGCGGCTGTTGATGCCGTCGGAGAGCAGAATCAGATCGGCACCCGCAAACAGCGCCTCGCTGTCGATGTCGACCTCGAATTGCAGGGTGACGCCAAGTTCACGAGCCCGTTCCTGCAGGATCATCAGCAGCGTGCGGCGCGAGCAGCCACAGAACCCGTTGCCCCCGACCCGGTGCACCGTGCCGCGGAAGTGCACCGCGATATCGTCCCAATAGGCGAACTCCTGGGTGATGCGCTGGTAGCTCGGCAGGTCGTATTTCTCGAAATTGTCGAGCGTAGCGTCGGAAAACACCACGCCGAAGCCGAACGTATCGTCGGGGCGGTTGCGTTCGTAGACCGCGATGTCGGCGCTCGGCCGCTGCTTCTTGAGCAAGATTGCCGCATAGAGACCCGCGGGTCCGCCACCGATGATCGCGATCTTCATGAACGCCTCCGCACGAGAGCCGAGCCAATGAAATTATTTTAACCCTAAAATATCTCCTGGCAAGCCCCTCCGGTTCCTTGCCCGGTCAATTCCCCTGAAACACCGGCTTGGATTTGGCGGCGAAAGCCTCGAAGGCGCGCGTGAAATCCTCGGTGGTCATGCACAAGGCCTGGGCAACTGCCTCGGCCTCGATCGCCTCCTCCACCGACATCGCCCATTCCATCGCCAGCATGCGCTTGGTCATCGTGTTGGCGAAGGTCGGGCCGTTCGCAATCTCGGTCGCCAAGGTGACCGTCTGCGCCAGCACATCGCCTGGCGCGACGATGCGGCTGAAGAAGCCCCAGCGCTCGCCTTCCTCGGCGCTCATGAAGCGGCCGGTATAAAGCAGCTCCGAGGCGCGGGACTGTCCGATGATGCGCGGCAGGATCGCGCAGGCCCCCATGTCGCAGCCGGCGAGACCGACCTTGTTGAACAGGAACGCCACCTTGGCGCCGGTCGCGGCGAGCCGGATATCGGAGGCCATCGCGACGATTGCCCCGGCGCCGGCGCAGATGCCCTCGACGGCGGCGAGGACAGGCTGCGGACAGGCGCGCATCGCCTTGACGAGATCGCCGGTCATCCGGGTGAAGGCCGTCAGGCCCTTGGTATCCATCTTCACCAACGGCCCGATGATCTCGAACACGTCGCCACCGGAGGAGAAATTGCCGCCTGCACCGGTGACGACCACGGCCTTGACGTCGTCATCGAAGGCGCAGGCGCGGAAGAAGTCGGTCAGCTCACGATAGCTGTCGAATGTCAGCGGATTCTTGCGCTCGGGCCGGTTCAACGTGACCGTCGCGACGCGGTCCTTCACCGCCAGCAGGAAGTGACGGGGCTGGTAGTCCGCCAACGGCAGGGTGACGGGATTGGCCGGTTTCGACATGATTGATTCCTTCCTGTTGTCGTCGGGTGTTGCCGATCATACTTCGCCGCCTGCGACAGCGATCGCCTGCCCTGTGATGGCGCCGGCGCCGGCACCGCACAGCCACACGACGGCGTCGGCGACTTCCTGCGGCATGATGAGCCGCCCTTGCGGATTGTGCTTGGCGAGCTCAGCGATCGCCTGCTCGCGGCTGCGACCGGTCTTCTTCATGATGTTGTCGACGCTCTCCGCGACGAGATCCGTGTCGGTGAAACCAGGACAGACGGCGTTCACGGTCACCCGCGTGGCAGCCAATTCCAGCGCCAGCGAGCGCGTGAGACCGACCACCGCGTGCTTGGCCGCGGTGTAGGCGCTGACATAAGGATATCCCTTCAAGCCTGCCGTGGACGCCACTGCGACGATGCGGCCGTAGGGTCTGCTCTTCATGGCGGGCAGCACCGCCTGCGCGGCATGCACGACGCCCATGAAGTTGATGTCCATCATGCGGCGGAACAACGCGGCGTCCGACTTCAGGAATGGCGCTGATTCTGCGCTGCCCGCATTTGCAACGAGGATGTCGATCGGCTGACGTGCCGCAGCCACGGCAACCGCTGCACTCAGTGCAGCCTGATCGGCAACGTCGGCGACCGCCGTGTGATCGGCACATCCAGCCCCGACCGCTTCATCGAGCGTCGCGCCGTTGCGGCCGACGATCGTGACAATTGCGCCGGCCTGCTTGAGCGCCCGCGCGATCTCGCGGCCGATGCCGCGTCCACCGCCGGTCACAACGGCATGTGCGGCGTGGGGAAGTCCGGACATGCGCGCGTCTCCTCCGATGTCAGTGGCAGGCCTCACCACGCAATTTATTTTAACCTTCAAATTTTTGCAACAACGCGCCTGATGCGGCTTGACTCCCCTGCCTCCCCGGCTAGCGTTCCTGCATCTGCTAAGAACAGCTTTGCTGCTCGGCGCGCACTGTCCGATGCCCCCACCTGCGTGTCGCGGGTTCGACGACGAGGGTTCTGCCGGCTGGAAGACCGGCGTCGAACGCGCTCCGGCGGCAGGCGTATCTGCGAGTTGCGGTTTGGACAGGGAGACTCGATCTTGAAGATTGCAGTGCTGGGGGGCGGCAATGGCTCCTTTGCGGCCGCAGGCGATTTCGCCCTCGGTGGTCACGAGGTGCGGCTGTGGCGCCGTGATGCGGAGCTGGTCGCCCAGCACAGAGCGGCGGGATCGACGATCATCGTCAAGGACGTCAACGGCCGACACGAGGCCAGGCTCGCCCTGGTCACGACCGACATCAGCGCGGCCGTTGCGGGGGCTGAGCTCATCCTCTGCCCCGCGCCGGCTTTCGCGCAAGCCGACATTGCGCGCCAGCTCGCGCCGCACCTCGTGGATGGCCAGGTCGTGTTCCTGCCGCCGGCCACGTTCGGCACCATGATCTTCGCGGCGGCCGCGCGCGATGCTGGCAACAAGTCCGTCGTCAGCTACGCCGAGACCGGCACCCTGCCTTGGCTGACGCGCAAGCACGACCTGTTCGAGGTCGCGATCACGATCCGGGCCAAGCGGCTCCCGGTCGGCGTGTTCCCGCTCAAGACGGCGGAGCACGCGCTCGCGATCATCGGCGGCGCCTTTCCCGGCGTCATCGAGCCATGCGGCGACGCGCTGTCGGGCGCGCTGATGAATGCGGGGTGCATCATTCATCCGCCGCTGATCGTGATGAATGCCGGGCCGATCGAACATTTCGAGCGCTGGGACATCCACAAGGAAGGCACGCAGCCCTCGATCCGTCGCGTGACCGACGCGCTCGATCACGAACGGATCGCGGTGCGCGAGGCACTCGGTTATGGCGCGCCGCATTTTCCGCTGGCGCACCACTATGCCAAGGAGGGCGAGATCTGGATGTATGGCCGCGGCTCGCATGACCGGCTGACGGATTCCGGTGATTGGCGCGAGCAGCTGGTGCTCACGCAGCACCGCTATATGCGGGAAGATCTGCGGCTCGGCCTGTCGTTGCTGATCTCGGCCGCCGAACTGGCCGGCATGCCCACGCCGCTCGCCCGCGCCTTTCTCGCCATCGGCGGCGCGATCTGCGGCGAGGACTTCATGGCGATGGGGCGGACGCTCGCAAGCCTCGGCCTCGGCGGTCTCGATCGCGCCGCGTTGCAAGCGCTGTTGGCTGAAGGATATGCGGCATGAGCCCGCGCGGTCACGTTGCCTGTCTCGGTGCAGGCCGCATGGGCCGCGGCATTGCGGTCGCCTTCGCCTATGCCGGCCATCCGGTCACGATGATCGACATCAAGCAGCGGACGCCGGACGAGTTCGCGCGGCTGCAGCGCGAGGCGCTCGGCGAGATCGAGGCCACGTTCGCCACGCTCACACGGCTGGGATTGCTGCAGGCCACGGATGCCGCGAAGCTGATGCGCAAGGTCGCCGTCGCTCCAGCCGACACCCGTGACGGCGTCCTGGCGCACACGATGCTGGTGTTCGAGGGCGTCCCGGAGATCGTCGATCTCAAGCGCGAGGTGCTGGCTGCAGCCTCACGCGCGGTCGCATCCGACGTGATCATCGCGTCGACGACGTCGACCATCCTGGTCGACGATCTCTCGGGCGCCGTGGAACGGCCGGAGCGCTTCCTCAATGCGCACTGGCTCAATCCGGCCTATCTGATCCCGCTGGTGGAGATCTCGCCGGGCCTTGCGACGGGTCCCGAAGTCACTGAACGCTTGAAGACGCTGCTCGAGGGGATCGGCAAAGTGCCGGTGGTCTGTGCCGCCACGCCGGGATTCATCGTGCCGCGCATTCAGGCGCTCGCGATGAACGAGGCCGCGCGGATGGTCGGCGAAGGCGTCGCGAGTGCCGAGGAGATCGACAAGGCGATCCGCTATGGCTTTGGCTTCCGCTTCGCGGTGCTCGGCCTGCTCGAATTCATCGACTGGGGTGGCGGCGACATTCTCTATTACGCCAGCCGCTATCTCGAAGGAGCGCTGCACAGCGACCGCTACCGCGCACCCGAAGTGATCGAGAAGAACATGGCCGAGGGCCGCATCGGCCTGCGCAGCGGTGCCGGCTTCCTCGACTATTCCGGCCTGGACGTCGCGGCCTATCGCGAGCAGCGGCTCGGCGCGCTGGTCGACATGCTCCGTCACCACAAGCTGGCGCGTCCGCCGGTGGTCGATTGAGCGCGCGGACTGATCAAACCGAGGGAAAGCCGCGCAGCAGGTAGGCACGCAGCCCCTGCAACAGGCCATTGAGGATGAGCCCCAGCAGCGAGATGGTGATCAACGGCACGAACATGTCGACCGCCTGGAAGGTCCGCGCCGCCGTGACCAGCACATGGCCCAGCCCATCGGTAGAGGTGATCATCTCGGCCAGGAACACCACGATGCACGAGATGACGAGGCCGATGCGACAGCCGGTCAAGATGGAGGGCATCGCCGCCGGCAGCACCACCTTCCACAACACGTCGCGCGGCGGCGTGCCAGCCGCGAGCGCCGACCAGATCAACTTCTGTTCGACGATGGTCGCGCCGTAGTAGGTCGACAGCAGGATCGGGAACAGCGCGTCCGCCGCCACCAGCATGATCTTGGATTCGTGGTTGAAGCCGAGCAGCAGCAGGAAGGCCGGATACAGCGCGACCTTCGGCAGCGGCGCCAGCACGCGCACGATCGGCCTGACCACGGCATTGACCGGCGGGCTGACCGCCGCGGCAATGCCGATGGACACGCCGAGCACCACCGCGATGGCAAAGCCGGCGAACAACCGAAACAGCGTGGCCGCGATATCCTGCTGAAATGTGGCACTGGCGAGCTGCTGCCCCATGCGCAGGAACACCTGCACCGGCGGCGGCAGCAGCGTAGCCGGCGCGTAGCCGAACGAGACGAGGCCCTGCCACAGCAGCAGGACCAGCACGATCGGCGCAGCGCCGAGCAGCCATTCGTTGGTCGTGCGCGTCGTGATCATGAGAAGCTCAAGGGCATGTCGAATTGCGGTTCCGACCAGCGCACCAGCCATCTCCGGATCGTCTCGAACACCGCGTCCAGGCAGATGCCCATCGCGCCGATGATGATGATCATCGCAAACACCGTGTCGTACTGGCCCATGTCGAGCGCATTGAACAGGATGTTGCCGGCGCCGGATTGCCGCGCGATCATCTCGCTCGTGACCATCGTGATCAGTGCCAGCACGAGGCCGGTGCGGCACCCGGTCAGGATCTCCGGCAGCGCGGCAGGCAGCACGATGCGCAGCAGGCGTTCGCCGGCCGACAGGCCCATGGCCGCGCCCGACCACAGCATCTTCTCTTCCACCGCCTTGGCGCCCTCGAAGCTGTGATAGATGACGGGAAGGCTGACGCCGAGAAAGATCACCAACGTCTTGGAGACGTCGCCGACGCCGAGCCACAGCATGATGATCGGCATCAGCGCCGCTTTCGGCACCGGGTAGACCAGCATCAGGAGTGGATTGAAGAAGGCAGCGGTCGCCCTGCTCCGCCCCATCAGCAGCCCGAGCGGAATCGAGAACGCGAGCGCCAGCGCGAAGCCGATCGCCATCCGCCGGAGCGAGGCCAGGATGTTGATCAGCGCTTCCTTGTCAGTGAGGATCGGCGGGATCGCGCGCAGCGAGTCGAGAGCCGTCGGAAAGCTGTCATTCTTCAACCCGAGCGAGGCCAGTTGCCAGGTCAGCAGCAGGCCGCAGCAGGCCAGCGCCGGCGACAAATGCTTCAGAGCGCCCTTCATGACGGCAGCTCGTTGTCGCCGGAATCGTCGAACATGCGCTCGATCTCGACGATGTAGTTCTGATAGCGCGGATCCAGCAGCAGCTCCTCGCGGCGGCGCGGCCGCGGCAGGTCGATGTCGATCACCTCGCGGATGCGGCCGGGCGAACGCGACATCATCACGACCTTATCGGACAGGAACACCGCCTCCTCGACCGAATGCGTGACGAACAGCACCGTCTTGCGATCCCGCTCCCAGATCTCGAGCAGATCATTTTGCAGGCGCGTCCGCGTATGCGCATCCAGCGCCCCGAAGGGCTCATCCATCAGCAGCACTTCAGGACCATAAGCGAGCGTGCGCGCCAGCGCGACGCGCTGCTTCATGCCGCCGGAGAGCTCCTTCGGATAGAACTTCTCGAACCCGGTCAGCCCGACCATGGCAATCAGCTCAAGCGCGCGGGCCTCCGCCTTCGCGGAATTCATGCCCTGCTGCAGCGGACCATACATCACGTTGCCGAGCACGCTTTTCCACGGAAACAGCGCAAATTCCTGGAACACAGGCCCACGATCGGTGCCAGGGCCGGTGATCGGCTTGCCCTTCATTTTGGCCGTGCCGCTGGTCGGGCTGACGAAGCCACCGACGATATAGAGCAAGGTGGATTTACCGCAGCCGGAGGGGCCGAGGATGGAGACGAAGGCGCCCTCCTCGACTGACAGCGAGATGTTCGACAGTGCGGTATGGTCGCGGCGCGACGACGTCTTGAACACCTGCGACACGTGGTCGATCTCGATGATCGGCTCGGCCGGACGACGACCGAGCGGAACGCCCGCGAGCTCGCCGGGTCGAATCGGGGTCACGCCCATGTCCGCTTCTCTTTTCGGTGCAGCACGCTCAAACGCTCCGTGATGTCAGGCATGACAGACCGCCAGATTAGCAAGAAACCTGCCAATCGTCGTCTCGCGCGACTCATTGCTGCTCCTGATCGAACCACGGCCAGTCCGCGGGTCCTTCATGCGTCACGGCGCCGAGCGGTGCCTGGCCGACGAGCTTGGCATATTTCGCCAGCGCGCCGGCGCGATGCCGTGGCGGCCGCTGCGACCACGCGGCGCGACGGGCCGCGAGCTCGGCGTCGTCGAGCAGGACGTCGAGCGTGCGCGCTTTTGCATCGATGCGAATCGGATCGCCGTCGCGCAGCAGCGCCAACGGACCGCCGACGAAGGCTTCCGGCGAGACATAGCCGATGCACATGCCGCGCGTCGCTCCGGAGAAGCGGCCGTCAGTGATCAGCGCCACCTTCTCGCCCATGCCCTGACCGTAGATCAGTGCGGTCACACCGAGCATTTCGCGCATGCCGGGACCGCCGACCGGCCCCTCGTTGCGGATGATCAGTACCTCGCCCGCCTGATAGTTGCGCGCGCGGACGGCGGCGACGCAGGCTTCCTCATCCTCGAATACGCGGGCCCGCCCCTCGAATACGAGGTTCTTCAGGCCGGCCACCTTGATGACCGCGCCGTCAGGCGCCAGATTGCCCTTGAGCACGGCGACGCCGCCATCCGCCATGATCGGGCTGGCCGGATGAAACACGATCTCGCCATCGGGCGCATTGGCGGCCCCATAGTCCTCGGCAAGCGTGCGGCCGGTCACCGTCATGCAGGAGCCGTCGATATGGCCGCTCTCGATCAGCGCGCGGATCACAACGGCCGCGCCGCCGATGTCATAGACGTCCTTGGCGGTGTACTTCCCGCCCGGCCGGAGATTGCCGATCAGCGGCGTGCGGGCGAAGACCTCGCCGACATCGTCGAGCGTGAAACGGATGCCGGCTTCGTTGGCGATCGCCGGCAGATGCAGCGCGGCATTGGTCGAGCCGCCGGTGGCGGCGACGATCGCCGCACCGTTCTCCAGGGCCTTGCGGGTCACGATATCGCGTGGCAGCGGCCTACCACGAGCCAGCATCTGCATGATCAGCCGGCCGGCCTGCCGCGCGACATGGGCGCGCTCGGCATAGACGCCGGGGATCATCGAGACGTTGGGCATCGACAGGCCCATCGCCTCGGACAGCATGCCCATGGTGTTGGCGGTGAACTGCCCGGCGCAGGCGCCGATGGTGGGCAGGCACGACCGCTCGATGCCCTCGAGCGTCGCGACATCGATCTCGCCGGTCATGTAGCTGCCGACCGCTTCATACGAATCGAGCACCGTGAGCGTCTTGCCCTGGAACTTGCCAGGCAGAGCGCTGCCGCCATAAATGAAGATCGACGGCACGTTGCAACGAACAATGCCCATCATGACGCCCGGCAGGGTCTTGTCGCAGCCGCCAAAGCCGATCAGCGCGTCATAAGCGAGACCATGGACCACGGCCTCGATCGAATCCGCGATCAGTTCGCGCGAGAACAGAGAGAACTTCATTCCCTCATGGTTCATGCTGATGCCGTCCGACACCGAGATGGTGGCGAATTCGCGCGGCGTCCCACCGGCTTCGGAGACGCCCGTCTTGGCGGCGTCGACCTGGAAGTCGTGCGTCATGTTGCAGGGCGTCTGCTCGCCCTTCTGGCTGACGATGCCGATCATCGGCTTGGCGATGTCGGCATCATCCAGCCCCATCGCGCGCATGAAGGCGCGGTGCGGGGCACGATCGAGCCCCTCCACCGTGACGCGCGAGCGCAGCTTCCTCATCGACGACGACCTCCGCCCAAAGCGCTCGCTCCTTACTGGATCGGCGCGACGATCGTGGGATGTTTGAACTGGGCGACGTCGAGTTTCGGCAGCATGCCGGTCTCGGCGTAAATGTCGAGCATCTTCTGGATCGCAGGGAAGTTCGGCGCGGCCACGGGATCACGGCCGAAATCATTGTCCTTCAGGAGGTAGGTCTCGATCACCGGCACCGGCACCTTCATCACTTCGGAGACGACCTTCAAGGTCTCGTCGCGATTGGCGAGCGCCTTCTTCATGCCTGCGGTGATGTCGCGGACATAGGCCTTCACCAGATCCGGGTTCTTGTCGACAAAGTCGGCGCGGCAGGCTTCGAGGATATGGACGATGTTCGGCATCGCCTCCGAGAGCTGGAACAGCTTCCGCGTGCCCCCCTTGGCCTCGGCGCGCGCCGCGAACGGCTGGTTCATGTTGACCGCATCGACACGGCCCTGGCGCAGCGCATCCTCGGCCACGGCGAAGCCGACCTCGACCAGCTTGATGTCCTTGGCGGGATCGAGCCCGGCCTGCTTCAACAGCAGATTGAACGGCCCCTGCGTGCCGCCGCCGATCACGGAGATGCCGACCGTCTTACCTTTGAGGTCGGCGATGGTCTTGATCGGCGAATCATCCTTGACCGCCCAATACACCGAGAAGCCGCCCGGCTTCTCGTAGACATGCTGGGCGACGATGTAGGCCTTGAGGCCGCCACCGACCACACCATTCGACAGCGACAGCGGCGCCTGTGTCGCGCAGTCGAGCGCACCGGCAGCCAGCGCCTGGGTCATCGGTGCCGTTCCCTGGAACTGGGTCCACTCGATGGTGTAGGTCTTGCCGAGGTCGGGAAACTCGGTGGGACGCTTCATCATCCAATACTTCGATTCCTCCGCCGGAATGGTCCAGCCGACGCGGATCGTCTGTTGAGCAAATGCCGGCCCCGCACTCGTCGCCAGCGCCAAACTTGCCAGCACCGCCAGCATCACCTGTTTCCGCATCACGCCCCTCCGCCAATCCATCAAGGAACCTCGCGGAGAATGTTTCATGTCTCAAATATCGGTGCAAGCGCGGAAAACGCCCTTGCCTTGCCTGCCCCGTGAGCAAGATCTGCTTCGCAGCGCGACAAGGCCGCACCGTCAGGACTGCCGCGCTCCGTGTGCCGCGCCGGCTCCGGCAACGCAAGGTCGCGCGCCGCCGAACGAACAAGGCCGGCGATTCCGGCCGTTCAGCCGACTGGCGCTGCCGCGCCGCACGCGCTAGGGAGAGGCCCCCGAATTGATCCTTCCAGGAGTTCTCTCGATGTCGATCCAGCGTTTTGAAACCGGCCCGCGCATGAGCCAGGTGGTCGTTCACGGCAATACCGTCTATCTCGCGGGTGTCGTGGCGCAGAAGACGGCCGGCGAGAGCGTCACCAAACAGACCGAGGAGATCCTCTCGATCATCGACGGTCATCTCGCCAAGGCCGGCACCGACAAGTCGAAATTGCTGTCCGCGACCATCTACCTCACCGACATCAAGACGTTCGGCGAGATGAACGCGGTCTGGGATGGCTGGGTGTCGGCCGGCAACACCCCGGCGCGCGCCACCGTCGAGGCCAAGCTCGCGGCGCCGCAATACACGGTCGAGATCATGGTGATCGCGGCCAAGTAAGCCGCTGCGGCGGCCACGGCATCAGTCGGTGCCGCGGCGGCCGGTGTTGCGATTGAGCGGATCGCGCCGCTCGCGCGTGAGCCCTTCCGGCAGCACCGGCTCGGTGCCCGGAAGCGGCTCGGCGCGCACATCGGCGCCCCACTGCTCCCGTTGGCGGGGCGTCGTGTCGCCCTTGACCTGTTGCGGCTGCGGCAGACCGTCCTTGCTGACGGAGTCGTAGGCGCCGGAGCGCAGGTCGCGCGTGTCTCTGCCTGTCATGCCCTCTCAACAAGCATGGTCGCGCATTCGTTCCTGGTCGCCGGCCCACCAAAACCACTCCAAAGTCAAGACCGCATAATCTGGGTTCGGCGTGGCAAGCTCCGCTCCGGACATCGCGGCCAACCTCGTATGAGGAGCCACGCGAGCGCCGGCGCGGCCTTAGCCCTGTGACAGATCATCGCGACACCTCGCCGCAGCAGATACGGAGGCCAACGACTCTTCAATCAGCCTTCTTCGGAAACGCCTTGACAGCGGTCCGACGCCGCTTCGACGCAACCCGTGACCCGCGGATGCGGCGCTTTCGAAACTCCAAGCCGCACATCACGACATCGATGCTCTCATGCGGCAGCCGCAGTCGTCGACCATGGAACCCAAGCCACCTCTCGACCTGTCGAACATGGACCCGAGCAAGCTCGAATCGGCGCGACAGCTCATCACGCGTGTGAAGCGATGCAATGTCGACGATGTAGTCGAGCCGCTCCGACGGAGTACGGCCGACGAGCTGTGCGTAATCGCTAGCAAGCAATAAATCTATAATCTTCTCAGGCAGCTCCGGCTTACCCATCTTCCATTCCCAAACCCGCCGTGCGTGCCCGCCGAGACAGGCCTGTGGGCCGCCGGCATGAGCCATCACGACGTTCACCGATGATCATGCGACCGCCTCTCCTCGGCGAACGCCGATGACGAACTCCGCTTGGATGAAGGTTGCAGGCCGACGTTCGGCTTGTCCGGCCGCCCCTGCGCATCAGTCAGGGGGCGCCAGCGGGCCGCAATCGCGAGAGACCAACATCAAGCTGAATTCACGTCGGCACAGCCGAGCCGCATCGTTCACGACTTGACATCACGCCACAAAAACTCAGTTCGCATGATGCCCAACAAGCAAGACCCCGCCGCGCATCCGGCGCGCGGCGGATCATTGCTCTTTCGCCGGATCGATCCCTCAGAAGTTGAAGGTCGTGGAGACGAGATATGTCCGTGGTGCCCCCAGTGTGATCACGCCGCTATAGGCAGACGCCCAATAGGCCTTGTTGAATACGTTCTCGACGCTGGCCCGCACCACGATCGGCTTGCCGTTCCACGGCGAGGTGAACGTATAGCGGGCGCCCAGATCGACCCGGGTCCAGTCCGGCAGCGACAACGTATTCGCCTGATTGACGTATTGCGCACTTGTGTAGATCACCCGCCCCGTCAAAGTCAGGTCGCGCACGAACGGCGTATCCCATTCGGCCCCGAGATTCACCGCCAGTTGCGGAACACCGATGGCGCGCTTTCCGTCATAGGTCCCGTTGGTCGTCTTCTCCTGAACCGCGTGGATATAGGTCACGCCGCCCAGCACGCGGAACTCCGGCGTGATCTCGCCAAATATGTTGAACTCTGCGCCCCGATTTCGCTGCATGCCATCGAGTTGTTGCGTCGAGCTGCTCCCGCTGACGACCGTGATGGCGTTACGTTGACTGATGTCAAACAGACTGGCGGTCGTCGTAATGCGACCGAAGTCGACCTTGATGCCGGTCTCGGTCTGCTTGGTCGACGTCGGCGGGAATACAGTTCCGCCGTTGGCAAACGTTCCGGGAACGATGACCGGTGTCTGCAATCCCTCGACGTAATTGGCATAAAGCGAGACGCGATCGACCGGCTTGACGATCACGGCATAGGCCGGCGTCCAGACCGACGCATCCTTGAAGGGCCTGCTGTTTGCCGCCGCCACATAATCCGTCACCTCCGTGCCTGCCGTCTGACGCCGAGCGCCTACGACGAACTGAAGACGGTCGTTGAACAGCGACATGGTGTCAGATACGCCGACGCTCCACAGATCGACCCCGGTCATCTGGTTGAGACGCACGTAATTGTAATTTGGCGCAGGTGCGTTTACCGGCTCAGTGTAGAGATTCCAGCTGGTCGAGATCGCCCCCGCCGCCGCGGCTGTCGCCGCGCCCGGCCTGCTGACCGGCCAGAGGACGCGCTGATTATAGGTGCGATCAACAATCGAATAGCCAACATTGATGGCGTGGTTGACCGGTCCGGTATCGACCTTGACCCGAACGCCGGCTTCGCCAGCAAATGTCTCGTAGGTCTCCTTGCCCTGCCCTGGGACCGCCGATAAGGCGCCGGCGTTGGAGTTGAGGGTCGGCGACGGATAGGAATAGTTGATATTGCTATCGTGGTACCCGAACGAGGCGTAGGCCGTGATGCGATCGCTGAGATCGACCTCGCCCTTCACGGTGGTGAAGAAATCGGTCGGCGCGTAATACGCCCATGGCACCTGGAAATTCAGCCCGGCCTTTGGCGGGTCTGGGATCTGGGTGACGGCACCAACGCCAAAGAAGCGAAGCGGTGGCTTCAGATTGTCGGCCTGGTATCCGATGTCGACAGCCAGACGCGCGTTCTCGCCGCGGTAGTCGAGCCCAAGCGCCACGTTGCCCAGCTCGTCAGTCTGCCGGTTCCAGGGCGTGTTGCCGTTCGAATAGGAGCTGTTCAGCCTGACGCCCCACTCCTTGTGCTCGCCATAACGGCGGCTGACGTCGATCTGCTCGCCGAATTGCGACTTGGAGGCATAGGTTCCCGTCAGCTGCGTGATATCGACATCGGGCGCGTGCTTGGTGATCAGGTTGACGCTGCCGCCGACCGCGCCGCCGCTGGACGCGCCGGTTCCGCCCACCGTCATACCGTTGAGAAGCGCGCTCGGCCCCTTCAACAGCTCGACGCGTTCGATGAAGTTCGCCCCTGTCGAATAATAGGGCGCGATGCCAGCGAGGCCGTTCAGCGCATAGTCGCCGCTGTCGTAGAAGAAGCCGCGGATGAAGAGACCGTCGGCCCCGCCACCGGCCGCCTGGGTCACCCGCACCGACGGATCGTTGATCAGGACGTCGCGGATCGTGCGCGCCTGCTGGTTCTGCATCAACTGCGCGGTGAAGCTCGTCTGATTGAACGGCGTGTTCATCACCCCGCGATTGCCGAGCAGCCCAAGTCCGCCTCCGCTCGCCACCTGCCCGCCGGCATAAGGCGCCGGCGGCGCGCCGATCGTTCCGGTCGAGGGGGTGACATAAGGGACCGGAGCCGTCGTCGGCGGCGGGCGATTACGGGTCTCGGCGCGGCGCTGGACGGCCCGGCTCGGCGATGCTTGCGCGCGCTGGACAGATTGTCGCGGCTTCTGCTTGGGCGCGTCCACCGTCACGTCCGGCAATTGGGTTTGAGCAAAGAGCGGCCGTACTCCGCCCGGATCTAACGTCAACGCAATTGTGCTTACAGCAGCCAACAAGATCAAACGTCGGGCATTTGCGCCCGTATCGCGACAAGCCATTTTGACACCCCGTACTACCAAGTTCCACACTGGTCCTTGGCGCTCCTAACACACGGGTATTCGGGGATGGCGTCGCCGATCATAGAACCCATCTAACGAACGACAGGTTTGACAAGATCCAGGCATCAAGTTTTTGCCAGCGCAGCAGAAATTCGGCGCCCGATTTTCGTTGAAGCTTTCTAAAGAAGCGCAACATCTCCTACGTTTCGTCGAGGCCAACGCACCGCGTTGTCCGACTTTAACTAACAGCATTTGGTCAGTTTGCGCGCCTTTTTACAAACGGCAACGACACGACCACGATCCCGCCACAGCGGCATCGGCTCCGATGTCAACCAGACCTCATATTTGAAGCCTTCGGAGTGGTTCACAGTCGCGCGTGACCTCCGAACGTCGCCGTCTCCCGCGCGCGTCAGGCCTGCTTGGCGCTCCGCTTCCACGGCACACCATGGATCAACGACAGCAGAATCGGGACTGACAGGCCCAGCCAACACAGGCTGTCCCAGAGACCGTCACCGAACAGCCCGAATGCCAACCCGGCCGCGCTGACAAGGCCGATCATCAGCGGCGCCCGGAAGACCTGCCACGCCGAGCGCCGCTCGTCACGATCCGACGCGATCGCACTGCTGATCGGACCTTTCATGGCGAAACCACGACCGGGGCTGTCGAACCAACAACGACAGCAGACTTCTTCCTGCTGCCCCATCGTTTGGCGATCCACAGATACAGGCCGCTACTCAGCACGATGATGGTGATGATATCGAGCAGAGCCCAGATGATCTTCAGCGGCAGGCCGCCGTAATCACCGAAATGCAGCGGACGCGACAGCTGCAGCGCGTAAAGATACCAGGCGACCGGCGGCGCCGTCAGCTTGGTCGGATCCTGCGCGTCGACCATGACGGGCTGGAACATGCGCGCCGTGAGCGCCGTCTTGCCCTTGGTCCAGACGATCAGATGCTGTGGACTGCCGAAACGCGCCGTCGTGGGCATCGTCACGGAACTGACCCGCCGATCCGGAAACGCCTGACGGACCGCCGTCACGGCGGCATCGACCGCAGCCGACGCCGCGATCGGCTTACCCTGATAAGGAGCAAGCAGCGCCGGCATGGTCTGCGCTCGCCACAGATCTGACAGCGGCACGGCAAGCGTATTGATCGTTCCGGTCAGCCCGACCGCGAGTGCCCAGCTAACCGTGACGATGCCGAGCAGATTGTGCATGTCGAGCCATTTGACGCGCGACGAGCGGTCGCGGATCGTGCCAAACTCAAGACGACGCATGAAGGGCCAATACACGACAATCCCCGACACGATGGAGGCGACGAACACGAGCCCCATCAAGCCGAGGAACAACTCGCCCGGCAGCCCTGCGAACATGTCGCGATGGATCTGCAGGATGATATCCATCACGCCCTGGTGCGGCGGTTCTTCGCCGAGCACGGCGCCCGTGCGCGCATCGACGGTGATGCGATGAAACTGGCCGGGAACGGGAATCGCGGTGGCTGACATCGCGACCGTGACCAGCGGCTCCGCCTCCTTGAGCGTGACAAAAAGCGCATGCTGGCTGGGCAATTGGTTGCGCGCCGATTCGATCAAGCGGTCGAGAGACAACGCGGGCGTATCCGCCGGCATCGGCGGCGCCGCGATCGGGTGTTCCAGCAATTCGTCGATCTCATGATGGAAGATCAGCGGCAGCCCGGTCAGGCAAAGCATGAGCAGAAAGACCATGCTGATCAGCGAAGTCCACGTATGAATCTGCAGCCATACCCGGGTCGCTCGCGCACTCACCATGCTTCACCACCACCTTCCAACGTCGCGACCTGCACCCGACAGCCACTCCTCGCTGCCGCTGTCGCAACCACATCTCGCTGCTTCGATCTCGACTTCGCTCAAATACAATCGAGCCGGAAAGAGCCAAATACAATGCGAGCGGTCCCCTGATGAGCGCGTGAGCTTCACCACGCTCCGGCGTACCATGACATCGAGTCCCAATGACCCGTCGGGCAAAAGCAGCGGTAGCGGCGACATCTATCGCGCGCGGCAACGAGATCCGTATCTTGCCGATCGTCCTCCCTGCATCAAACGAATTCGACGGGGCCGATGCTGGAATATCTTTAAGGTAGAGCACGGCCCGCGGCATGTCGGATCGTCGCGCAGCCGCAGATCGAGCGTCGACGTGGCGGCGATGCGGCCGAATATTGCCAGGCGCTGCAGCTCAGCTTCCGAAGGCCTCGATCACAGCCTGCTGCAACGACAATGTCGGCCGTCCGATCAGGCGCGAGAGCGTTCGGCTGTCGTCGTGCAGGACACCGGCGGCGACGCCCTTCGCCTCCACCTCAGCGAGCATGGCAGCCACCGGAGGCGGCAATCCGACGCTCTCGTAGAAGCTGGCGTGCTCGGCCTGGGTCAGATTTCGATAGACCAGAGGCTGTCCGCTTTGGCTTGCGGCCTCTGCGGCGATATCTCCCAGGGTGTGAGCTGTGTCGCCGGCCAATTCGTAGACTTTGCCTTCATGACCCTTTCCGGTCAGGACCGTGACAGCTGCGTCCGCGAAATCCTTTCGCGACGCCCAGGAGATTAATGCCGTGCCGGCGCTTCCGATCAACTGACCGTACCCGAGCGCCACGTTCAGATTTGTGGTGTGGTTCTCCCAGTACCAACCATTGCGCAGGATCGTGTGAACGAGCCCAGATTCCGCAATCCACTTCTCCGTCTCGGTATGATCCTTGGCGAAGCTAGGTTCCCATCGGTCGGCATGGAGCAGGCTGGTATAGACAAGATGTCCAACACCCGCCGTCTTTGCGGCAGCAATCACATTGGCATGCTCAGCCTGGCGAGTGCCGAATGAGCTCGACGAGATTAGAAGAAGTCTTTCAATGCCCGCGAGGGCGCCTTCCAGAGCGCGGGGGTCGGCGTAGTCGGCTGTCCGGATGCCAACGCCAAGATCGGCCGCCTTGCGCGCATCACGAACGACGGCGACGATCTCGGACGACGGGACGAACTCACGCAGGCGTGCGACAACTTTGCGTCCCAAGTGCCCGGTCGCCCCGGTTACTGCATACATCTGGAAAAACTCCCTGTTACGACGGCGCGGGGTCCCCGCACGGCTTAGTCTCTGAAGAGGAGAATTTGCTTCTCTCGTTGGCGATTTACAGTGGTCCCGCCGTCACGACGGCGGAAGCTGGCCCATGCCCCCGCTCCTGTAGCGCACCCGTGCCGCGGCGATCTGCTCTGCGCTACTCATGATGAACGGCCCATCGATGAGGACCGGCTCACGGATCTCAGGGGCGGACATCACGACGAGGTGAGCCAGCTCATCAGCTGCAAAGCTTAAGCGCGCACCATCGCCATGCATGGCAATCGCCTGCCGCTGGGCCAAATGCCGCGCGCCACCTTCGCTGCTGACGGCAAGATCGCCAGTTGCGACATAGATGAGTGTCACGTGACCCTGCGGATGATCGAACGTAAGATGTCGTCGGAGCTCCACGTCGAGAAGCGTGAACGGCTCGATGGGCACCATCGGCGACGTCAGATGCTCGTAACATCCGACCACCACACGGACGCGATCTCCGGCGGCATTCGTCCACTCGGGCACTTCGCTGCCCGACAGCGTCATCGTCTTGGGCGCACTCGACTTGTTCGGCGACGTCAGATTGACGAACAGCTGCAGGCCGTGCAGTTCGCCTGTATCGGCGGGAGTCTCGTGATGCACTATGCCGCTTCCAGCATGAGTCCAGACCAGACCTCCCGCGCCGACCACGATATCGTTGCCGAGCGAGTCCCTGCTGCGCAAACGACCCGCCGAATCGGGGAAGACATAAGTCGCGGCCACAAATCCAGCGTGAGGGTGCAGCGGAAACGGCCGTCCGCTCACCCTGAAATCGTCACAGACCAGCACCGAAGACTTCAGATCTCCCAACGGAGCGAGATCCAGGGCCTGAGCTGAAAAGGAGGATCGGCTGGAGCCTCGCTCCTGCGCGGCGACGATGGAAGAGAAGAGCACGGCCATCTCGGTCCTTTCGATCGACTGATGCGAAGGTTCTCAAGCCGCGAGCTTGGCGGCGTGCTCCTTGGCGGCAGCAATGGCCTTGGCGCGTACAACCGGCCCCAGAGCGACACCTTCAGCTCGCACGAACGAGATCTCGGCGATGCCGAGAAAGCCGAAGAAGCTCAGCAGGTAGCTCTCCTGATGATCGAGCGCAGCAAGGGGAGACCCTGCGCTGAAGATGCCGCCCCGCGCCGAGGCGACGATGACCTTCTTGCCCTTGCAGAGCCCGACCGGGCCATGCTCTCCGTAGCTGAATGTCTTGCCCGGGACTGCCAGCCGATCGATCCAGGCCTTGAGCTGCGACGGAACGCCGAAATTGTACATTGGCGCGCCGATCACGATGACATCGGCTGCTAGAAAATCTTCCATGACCGCCAGACCCGCGCCGACGTCGGCCTGCACTGCCTGATCGGCCGGCGCACCCTGCAGCGCGGCCAGATAGCCTCCCGTCAGATGCGATAACGGTTCGGCCACAAGGTCGCGGTAGATCACGTTCCAAGATTTGTCGGCTCCCTTCAGCAAGGCGACGATCTCGGCCGACAACTCCCGCGTCACGGACCCTACGCCGGCGATGCTCGAATCGATGTGAAGAAGCTTCATGGTTCCTCCATTTGGCGGACGCTCCGCCAAGCCGCCCGACCATGAGAACTTGCCATCGATCTGAAAAGCCAATATAAACCGATGTTATTTATCTGTTTGGACGATATATCGTGCTCGATGGAATCTCCCTCGACCAACTGACGACGTTCGTGACCGCCGCTGAGACCGGCAGCTTCTCTGCTGCCGGACGCAAGCTCGGGCGTGCTCAGTCAGTCGTCAGCCAGAACCTCGCCAATCTCGAAACCCAGCTCGGCATTCAGCTGTTCGATCGCAGCGCGCGCTATCCCGTCCTCACCGCAGCGGGCCGGGCTCTCCTTGCGGACGCCCGCGCGGTCGCGGAGGATCTGGCCAAGCTGAAGGCGCGCGCGCGCGGACTAGCTGGTGGACTTGAGCCCGAGCTGAGCGTTGCGTCCAATG
The DNA here is from genome assembly GCF_013179005.1 of Bradyrhizobium denitrificans. Lineage (NCBI taxonomy): Bacteria > Pseudomonadati > Pseudomonadota > Alphaproteobacteria > Hyphomicrobiales > Nitrobacteraceae > Bradyrhizobium > Bradyrhizobium denitrificans. Next base: position 174,739 of record NZ_JABFDP010000012.1, read on the forward strand.
TGCTATTTCCAACCGCTGTCCTGACGGAGGCGGTGAGCGCCTTTCAGCAGGAGTTTCCGACCACATCGTTGCGAGTTTCTGTCGAGAGCATGGGAGGGGTCATCGAGCCAGTCCTCGAACGGCGGTGCTCGTTCGGCATCCGAGGCCCTCTGCTGACCAACCATCCCGAACTTCGCGATGAAGCCCTGCTCGGCCTTCGCTACCTTATGGTCGCCTCTCCACGGCATCCTTTGGCCACCCATCCCGGCGCCATTCCTCCGGATGTGCTCAGCGAGCACGTTCAGCTCGTCCTGACTGATCGATCGCGTCTGACCGATGGCAAGGATCTGCGTGTCTATTCGTCAAAGACCTGGCGTTTGTCGGATCTCGGGGCGAAGCATGCGTTCCTGCGGGCAGCACTTGGATGGGGCGGCATGCCCTATCATGTGGTTGAGGATGATCTCCAAAACGGCGAGCTGGTGCCGCTGACGCTCGAACAGGCAGAATCGGATACTCACATCAAGATGTCCGCGGTCTATCGAACAGATACGCCCCCAGGGCCCGCAGGGCGTTGGCTCATCGACCGACTGAAAAAGGCGACAGACATGCGGCGCGCATGAGAGCCAGAGAGCCCACCGATCTCGGCGATCTGCGGCTCGGGCGCGCTGACTGTCTTCCGCAAACGTCGTGTCCCACCTGCCGCATGCAAGGTGCCCGCTGACCAGCGGACTCTCCATTTGCGCATGGTCTTTTCTCGTTCTTGCCATTGCGCGGCGCGCGCATCGGCCAGATTGAAATGCAGCCAGTACCATCCGTACTGATCGAGATGGAACGGCTCGTCATGCACAAGCGGCTGGGGTGTGCCGTCCGCGGTGAAGCGGAAGGCCCACACCAGCCCCTCCAATGGCGGCGCCGTCACCGCTGCGAGGGCCGCCCCATCTGCGTCAGAAGATCCGGCTGAAGATGACGTAGAGCGAGCCCGACAACAGGATCGCCGCGGGCAAGGTCAGCACCCAGGCCATCAGCAGGTTGCGCACGGTTGCCATCTGCAGGCCGGAGCCGTTGGCCGCCATCGTGCCGGCGACGCCAGACGACAGCACGTGAGTGGTCGACACCGGCAGGCCGAACACATCGGCCGCGCCGATCGTGGCGGCGGCGACCAGCTCGGCGGAGGCGCCCTGCGCATAGGTCAGATGCGACTTGCCGATCTTCTCGCCGACCGTGACCACGATGCGCTTCCAGCCGATCATGGTGCCCAGGCCGAGCGCGATCGCAACCGCGATCTTGACCCAGTTCGGAATGAACTTGGTGGCGCTGTCGAGCGAGGCCTTGTACGCGTTCAGCATAGCGATCTCCTCCTTGTTGAGGTCGTTCTCCTTGTCCTTCATCAGGAAGCGGATCGCCTCCGAGGTCAGATACATGTCATTACGGGTATTGCCGACAGCTTCCGCGGGCACCTTGTTGAGCGAGCCGTAGGTCCGCACCTGGTCGCCGACGTCCTTCACCAGCATGGCGAGGGACGGATAGGTGCCCTCGTTGATCTTGCGCTGCGCGACGTAGAGCGTGACCGCGGGACGTGGATCGCCGATCACGTTGTGGCCGGCGGCCTTCGCCGCGATCACCTTGGAGGCGGCTTGCGAGGTCTCCTGGAATTTCGCGATCTGCGCCTCGGGGAGCGTGCGGTTCAGCGCATAGGCGGTCGGCACCGTGCCGATCAGGATCAGCATGATCAGGCCCATGCCCTTCTGGCCGTCATTCGAGCCATGGGCAAAGGAGACGCCGGTGCATGTCAGGATCAGCAAACCGCGGATCCAGATCGGCGGCGGCTTCGGGCCTTCCGGAGCGGCGTAGAGCGCGGGGTTGCGAACGAGAAATTTGAGCAAATAGAGCAGCGCAGCGGCGCAGATGAAGCCGACCAGCGGCGACAGCAGCAGCGCGTAACCGATCTCGGTCGCCTTGCTCCAGTCGACGCCGGACGTGCCATCGCGGCCGCGAAGGAGAGCATTCGCCACGCCGACGCCAATGATCGACCCGATCAGCGTATGCGAGGACGAGGCCGGCAGGCCGAAATACCAGGTCCCGAGATTCCACACGATGGCGGCAATCAACAGCGCGAACACCATCGCGAAGCCGGCGCTCGATCCCACCTGCAGGATCAGCTCGACGGGCAGCAGCGAGACGATGCCGAACGCGACCGCGCCGCTCGACAGCAGCACGCCGAGGAAATTGAAGAAGCCGGACCACATCACGGCGAACTCGGCCGGCAGCGAATGCGTGTAGATCACGGTGGCCACCGCATTGGCGGTGTCATGGAAGCCGTTGACGAACTCGAACCCGAGCGCGATCAGCAGCGCGACGAACAGCAACAGGTAAGGCAGATATGTCGTCACCTTCACGCCGGTGGCGTCGACATCGGCATAGATGCTGTAGGCGACGAACAGCAATCCTGCGGCGAGGACGCCGAAGAAGAGGATCATCGTCAGCGGGTTGAAGCCCTTGTCGAGGTTCGGCCGTCCGGCCGGCTGAATTGGCCGTTCGTCGCCGACCGCCTGATTGACTGTGATTTCGGCCATGTCGCTCCCCATACCGTTCCACTTGGAGCCCCATAGTGGAACGAAGATTTGAAGCGTGGATGACATGCGCTCGCAACAGTGTGAGCGGATAACAAATGAACGGGTCAATAAGTCGTCACGGTCAGATCGTATAATAAACATGTGGCACTACGCTTGCGCTCCGTCGATCAGCAGGCGCAGCAATACGATGAAACTTTCGGCAACGGAGCGCGAAATGANCAGATCGTATAATAAACATGTGGCACTACGCTTGCGCTCCGTCGATCAGCAGGCGCAGCAATACGATGAAACTTTCGGCAACGGAGCGCGAAATGACCCAGACCATACGCAACAAGAGCTGGGCGGAGCTGGAGGTCGGCGACAAAGCCGCGATCGAACGGACATGCGCGGTACAGGACCTGATCCTGTTCGCCCATGTCTCCGGCAACACCAATCCGATGATGCTGCCGGATGGTAGCGCCAACCATGGTTCGAAAGAGGTCATTGCGCCATCGATGTGGGTCGGATCGTTGATCTCGGCCGTACTTGGCAATGTCATGCCCGGTCCGGGCACGCTGTATCGCTCGCAATCGCTTGAGTTCAAGAAACGTGTGCATGTCGGCGACCGCCTGCGCATCACCGTGACCTGCTGCGAGAAGCGCGAGGCGCCGGTCGCGTTGTTTCGCGCCGAGATCACCGACCAGGCCGGCGATCTCGTCTGCGCGGGGCTTGCCGAGATCGATGCGCCGACAGTGTCGATCGAGACGCCGGTGCGCGAGCTGCCGGCGCTGATCGTCGATCATGCCGATCATTTCGCCAAGCTGGTCGATCTCGCTGCTCAGCTGCCGCCGCTCAAGACCGTCATCGTCTGTCCTGAAGACCGCAACTCGCTCGGCGGCGCCCTGCTCTCAACCGAACGTGGCCTGATCCACCCTGTGCTGATCGGCGATCCCGATCGCATCTCGGCCGCGGCGCGCGAGATCGAGGCCGACATCAGCGGCTGGGCGCTGGTGCCGGAGACTGACCACCGTGCCGCCGCCGCGCGCGCCGTGGCGATGGTGCTGGCCGGCGACGCCCATGCGGTGATGAAGGGGGCGATCCATTCCGACGAGCTGCTGGCGGCGGTGGTGAAGAAGGATGGCGGGCTGCGCACCAATGGCCGGATCAGCCATGTCTTCGCGCTCGACGTGCCGACGCTGGATGAGATCCTGTTCATTTCCGACGCCGCCATCAACATCGCGCCCGACCTGATGGCGAAGGTCGACATCGTGCAGAACGCCATCGATCTGGCGCGCGCCTGCGGACTCGACCGGCCGCGCGTCGGCGTGCTGTCCGCGGTCGAGACCATCAACCCGAACATTCCCTCCACGCTCGACGCCGCCGTGCTGTCGAAGATGGCCGAGCGCGGCCAGATCAAGGGCGGTATCGTCGACGGTCCGCTGGCGATGGACAATGCCATCGACATGGAAGCTGCGAAGACCAAGGGCATCGCCTCGCTGGTCGCCGGCCATGCCAACGTGCTGATCGTACCGAACCTCGAGGCCGGCAACATGCTGGCGAAAGAGCTGACCTTCATCGCCCGCGCCGAGGCCGCCGGGCTCGTGATCGGCGCGCGCGTGCCGGTCATGCTGACCAGCCGAGCGGACAACGACCGAGCCCGGCTCGCCTCCTGCGCCCTCGCGCAGCTCTACAATCACTGGCGGCGCGAGGGCCGCGCCTTTGCCGGCTCGGCGCAGGCGAAGGCGGCGGAGTAGAGGATGACCGACGCCATTCTGACCATCAATGCCGGTTCGTCCTCGATCAAATTCGCGGCCTATGAGATCGCAACTGCCGGGCTGCGCCCGTTGGCCAGGGGACATATCGACGACATCGGCGACGACACGACGTTCACGGCCGCTCCGGCCGACGGTCCCGCCGAGCGACAGCCGATCGATGCGTCCAAGGGCGCGGTCGATCACCGCTCTGCGTTGGAGCTCGCCGTCGATTGGCTGCACCGGCATGAGGACGGCTGCCATGTCGTGGCTGTCGGCCACCGCGTGGTGCATGGCGGGCCGGATCATGCCGAGCCGGTGGTGATCGACGACGGCACGTTGCTGCGCCTGCGCAAGTTTGTGCCGCTGGCGCCGCTGCACCAGCCGCATAATCTCGCCGGGATCGCCGCGGCGCTGCATGCGTTTCCGGACGCGGCGCAGGTGGCCTGCTTCGACACCGCGTTCCACCGCCAGCACCCGTTCATCGCCGACACGTTCGGACTGCCGCGGCGGCTCTATGACGAGGGCGTGCGCCGCTACGGCTTTCACGGCCTGTCCTACGAATATGTCTCGCGCCGGCTGCGCAGCGTGGCGCCAATGCTGGCATCGGGGCGCGTCATCATCGCGCATCTCGGCAATGGCGCCTCGGTCTGCGCGCTACGCGACGGCCGCTCGGTCGCCTCCACCATGGGCTTCACTGCGCTCGACGGCCTGCCGATGGGCACCCGCTGCGGCCAGCTCGATCCCGGCGTCGTGCTCTATCTCCTCACCGAGAAGGGCATGAGCCCCGACGAGATCACGCATCTCCTGTATCACGACTCCGGGCTGAAGGGCCTCTCGGGCCTCTCCAACGACATGCGCGAGCTCGAGGCATCCCACGCGCCGGCAGCGCGCGAGGCGATCGACTATTTCGTCGCGCGCGTGCGCCGCGAGATCGCGGGGCTCGCCGCGACCATCGGCGGCGTCGATGCCATCGTGTTCGCCGGCGGCATCGGCGAGCATGCCTTTCGCGTGCGCGAGCAGATCCTCGGCGACATGGGCTGGCTCGGCGTCGATCTCGACCGGGACGCCAATGCGCGCAACGCACAGACCGTGAGCCTGCCGGACTCTCGCGTCGCCGTGCTCGTCATTCCGACCGACGAAGATCGCATGATCGCCGAGCACACCGCCGAGATCCTGGGCCTGATTCACAGCGCCGCGGACTCCACGCGCCTGACAGACTGACCGAAGGGACCGCCAATGTCTTCCCCCTACAGCCCCGCGACCGCCCTCGCCCGCAGCTTCGGCGCAGCCGGCATCACCACGACTCAGACGCAACGCGTCTCGCAGAGCCTCAGCCGGCATCTTGACAAGTTCGCCCGCGAGCATGGCAAGCGGGCGCAGGATCTGATCAGCGAGGGTGCCGGTCTGGCGCGGTCGTTCAGCAGCGCCACGCAAGGCCATATTTTCGACCAGGCGCGTGACTATTGGATCGACGCCGGCCAGCGCATGGTCCTGACACTGGACGTGCTGCGCGAGCGCGCCGACAACGATGCCCGGCACGAGGCCGCGGGGACGCCGCCGGTGCTGATCTACGACCATGAGGTCGCGCTCGATGGCCGCAACCTCGTCCGTCCGGTCAACTACATGCTGCTGAAGATCCTGCCGCCGGCCGGCGTGGTCACCTATGACTGGAAGCGTCCCTATGTCATCATCGATCCTCGCGCCGGCCACGGCGCCGGGATCGGCGGCTTCAAGCAGGACAGCCAGGTCGGCGTCGCCCTGCATGACGGGCATCCCGTTTATTTTGTCGTGTTCAGGCCGCATCCGGAGCCCACCCAGACGCTCGCCGACGTCATGCGCGCCGAGGCGGCGTTCATCGCCGAGGTCCATCGCCGCCATCCCGAGGCGCCGAAGCCGATCATCGTCGGCAATTGCCAGGGCGGCTGGGCGACCCTGATCCTGGCGGCGGCGAATCCCGACATCACCGGACCGCTGGTCGTCAACGGCGCGCCGGTCGCCTCTTGGTCGGGACGGCTCGGCGAGAACCCGATGCGCTATAATGGCGGCCTGCTCGGCGGCATTCTGCCGGCGCTGGTGCTGTCCGATCTCGGCGGCGGCGAGTTCGACGGCGTGCACCTCGTCTCCAACTTCGAGATGCTCAATCCCGGCCGCAACTATTTCGGAAAGTATTTCGACCTCTATGCCGATCCGGAGAAGGGCCGTGCGAGCTTCCTCGAATTCGAGCGCTGGTGGGGCGGCTTCCATTTCATGAACGAGCAGGAAATCCGCTGGATCGTCGAGCAGCTGTTCATCGGCAACCGGTTGTCGCGCGGCGAGGCGCGCATCGAGCGCGGCCGTCAGCTCGATCTCAAGGCGATCCGCTCGCCGATCATCGTATTCGCGAGCTGGGGCGACAACATCACGCCGCCGCAGCAGGCGCTGAACTGGATCGTCGACACCTATGCCGACGAGCACGAGATCCGCATCCGCGGCCAGCGCATCATCTACATGGTGCATGACAAGGTCGGCCATCTCGGCATCTTCGTGTCGTCCTCGATCGCGAAGAAGGAGCACACCGAGGTCGCCTCGACGATGAAGACGATCGAGGCGCTGGCGCCCGGTCTCTATGAGATGACGATCGACGAGCAGATCGGCGAAGGCATCGCCGCGCGCTTCCACGTGTCGTTCCATGAGCGCAAGATCTCCGACATCCTGGCGATCGACGACAATGACCGCAGCGAGGAGCGCGGCTTTGCCGCGGTCGCGCGCCTGTCCGAGCTCGGCGCAGAGCTGTACGACCTCACCGCCCGTCCGCTGGTGCAGTCGATGGTGACCGACGAGATGGCCAAGCTGATCAGCGACGCGCATCCGGCACGCCTGATGCGCCGTGGCTTCGGCGGCGACAACGCCATGACCCACGCCATCCGGAAAGCGGCGGATGAGGCCCGCGCGGCGCGGACGAAGGCAGGACCATCGAATCCGTTCCTGGCGCTCGAGCAGTTCTGGGCGAAGAGCGTGGTGCAGGCGTTCGACGTGTTCCGCGACGTCCGCGACAGCCTCTACGAGGCCACGTTCCTGTCGATCTACAGCTCGCCGCTGATGGATGCGATCGCCTCGACCCACGCCTTCCAGCGGGTTCACCGCGAGCCCAAGGAGCTGCGCTTCCTCCCCGAGGTGCAGGCGATCCTGCTCGGCATCGCGCGCGGCGGCTTCGAGGAAGCGGTCATCCGGATGCTGATCCTGCTCGCGGACTCCCGCGGCTCGGTGCGCCGCGACCGGCTGGAGCGCTCCGCCAAGGTCTTGACCAAGGACGAGCCGTTTGCCTCGCTCGGCGCCGAGCGCCGCGCTGCGCTGATCCGCGAGCAATCGATCATCGTCGAGTTCGAGCCCGACCCGGCTGTCGCGACGCTGGCCGAGCTGCTGCCCGACTTCGGCGACCGCAACCGCGCCATCGACGTGGTCGAGTTCATCGCAGGCAGCGTCGAGGACATGGAGCCGAATACGATCCGCACCCTGCAGCGGCTGCGCGAGGCGCTCGGCCTGCCGCCGCTGGCGCTGGCCGCGGTGTCGGCCGATCCGCTCACGGAGAACCTCGCGGTCCGCGACGTGGCCTGACAGGAGAGCACGATGCCGGACACCGCTCACTCGCCCGATCCGCTGCCGATCGTCTGGAATCCCGACGACCGGATCGGCGACATGCTGAAGGGGCGGCGCGGCCTCGTGCTCGGCGTGGCCAATGAGAACTCGATCGCCTTTGGCTGCGCTGCCAAGCTGCGCGCCTTCGGCGCCGAGGTGGCGCTCACCTATGCGGACGACCGCACCCGCAGCTTCGTTGCGCCACTCGCCGAGCGCATCGGCGCCAGCCTGCTGCTGCCGTTGAACGTCGAGCAGCCGGGCGAACTGGACGCGGTGTTCGAGCGCATCAAGCGCGAATGGGGCCGGCTCGATTTCGTCGTGCATTCGATCGCGTTCGCGCCGAAAGCCGACCTGCACGGCCGCGTGATCGACTGCTCCGCCGACGGCTTTGCCCGCGCGATGCGGATCTCGGTCTACTCGTTCCTGGAGCTCGCGCGTGCCGCCGAGCCGCTGATGGCGGCGGGCGGCGCGCTGCTGACGATGAGCTATTACGGCGCCGACAAGGTCGTGAACCACTACAACGTCATGGGCCTCGCCAAGGCCTCGCTGCAGGCCGCCGTACGTTATCTCGCCGCGGAACTCGGCGAGAAGAACATCCGCGTCTATGCCGTCTCCCCCGGGCCGCTGCAGACCCGCGCCGCCAGCGGCATCGCCCATTTCGACGAGCTGATCGAGGCCGCCGTGAACCGCAGCCCGGGACACCGCCTGGTCGACATCGCCGAGATCGGCCGGGTGGTCGCATTCCTCGTCGGCGGCGGCGCCTCCGGCATGACCGGCGACACGATCTATGTCGACGCCGGGCTGCACAATATGGCGTAAGCATCAACCGAGCTGATGCCGGTCGCACTGCTTCGGCCAAAGCCGGCTACCGCGCGCCCTCTCAGGCGGCATCAGCCCATCGCCCTCCGGCGATCAAGGTTCTGACCGCTCCTCAAGCTGCTGCCACAGCAGATGGCCACGATAGGCATGCGAGACGCGGCCTTGCGGCGAGATCGCGTAGAGATGCAGCCAATGATGGTCGACGAGTTCACGTACGATGTCATTTTTCGCGATCACGCCGTTGATTGCCTCGAGCGGAGCCTCGATCAGCACCGTCAGGCGCAGCGGCTCGTGCACGAAGCGGCTGCCGTCATGCACGGACTGCCAGGGCAGCCCGACCTTGAGATCGCCGGCATTGCCCTCGAGCACGCCGAGCGTGCCGACGACATTGTGCAGCACCTTGTTGCCGGCGCCGAACGCGGCATTGTTGACCGTCGAGCCATAGTATTGAAGGTTGATCCAGCTCGCCACCACCATCGGCGCGGTCATGATCAGCTGCAGCGTGCCGAAGTCCTTGTCCTGCTGCCAGTCGTAATCGTGCAGGAAGCTGCGGCCGCCGAGATCGATTGCCCTGGTGCGGGCGCGCGGCGCCGCGATGAAGCTGGCATTGCCGGCCAGGCCCCATTCCGGCCTGACCTGGGCCCAGTCGCGGCTTCGCGTTACCACCTGCTGCTCCGTCGCCGCGCCGCGAGCTATGCCGAGCAGCGCCGCGCGCTCGAGCCGCGTCAGCGAGGTGGCCTTGGCCAGCAGCGCACGCAGGCGCCGCAGGTCGTCGGCATGAGACGCGGGCAGTTGCTCGATGTCAAACAGCCTGATCTCGTCGGTCGTGGTGTCGTGCAGGCAACCGAGGAACACGGTGTCGTCCGGAATGTCGATGCCGCGCTGGCGCAGCGCGACGCGAACGTCGGGATCGTTGAGGATGGCCGCCGCGACCCGCGCATTGGCCTCGCCGGTGTGTCCACCACAGGCGCCGCAGTCCAATCCTGACGCATGCGGATTGTTCACCGTCGTGCTGCCATGGCCCGTCAACATCACCAGGCGCGCGAACGGTCCGGTCATCGACATCGCCCGGAGCACCGCCTCGGCCATCGCGACCCGCTGCGCCGGATCGAAGCCGGTGGCGCGCCCGCCGACCGGGCGCGGCTCGATCCGCGGGCCGAGCCGGCCGATGAGATCGTCGTCCAGCCCGTCGGTGTTCGGATCGTGCACGGTGCGGGTCACTGCAAGGCTGTCGCTGAGGATCTTGCCGGCAAACAGCAGCCCCGCCGTCTCGACATAGATGAACGACGACACCGCCGACAGCTTGAACGACTTCCAGGCCTTCCTGACGCGGCGACGCAGCAGGCGCATGACCAGGATCTCGGAGTCCTCCTCCTCCGATGTTCCGCCGACGGCCTCGCACACCGTGAATTGCGGCCGCAGCAGCACCGGGCAATGCGCGCGGCCGGTGACGTGACCGATCGGCACGAACTCGATCGGGAAGCCGAAGAAGCCGGCAAATCCCACCGTCTCGACGCCGTCGCCGACCGACTCCATCGCCCGCCGGTACACCTCGGAACGCACGTCGATGCAGAACGCGGCCTGCACCGCCGGCCGCGCGCCGGCCGTGCGCGCTGCAGGCGCCCCAGCGAGACGATCGAGCAGGCGGCGTCGAAACGCGATCTCATAGGCCTCCTGCAGCACCATGTTGATGCAGAAATCAGGATCGCCGCCGAGCTGATCGTCGAGCGGCGGCAGTGCCGCCTGCTCCATCGCGCGGCGCCAGGCCTCGCGGAACGCCGTATCCGTGCGTTGCGCAAACAGCGTGTAGCCCCACACCACGCGGATCGCCAGCAGCTGCTCCAGCGTATCGTCGCGGTCGCCGGCGAGCTCGTGGTTCCACATCAGGTAACGCGCATAGGCAGCCCAGCCGCCGATCTCGAGCAGCGCCTGATGCAGATAGTCCTCGACTGCACGTGCCGGAATGCCGAGCCGTTCGATCACCGTGGCGATGGCGGCGACGTAGTCGTCGGGCATGTCGGCGACCAGCGCGCGGAAACGCGCGATCCCCATCATCTCCGGATTGCGGTCGTAGCGCACCCAGGCGCGCCAGGCCGCATAGGGGCGCAGCCCGCGCGCCGGCATCCGCCACACCGATTGGCCCTCGTCGAAATAGGCGGCGCACCAGCGCGAGATCTCGTCGGTCATGAAGGCGGTGCGCGCCACATGGCGATCGCCGGCCGCGAGCTCGTTGAGCACTTCGGCCACTGTCGCGACCACCGCCGGAGGCTTGCGCGCGATCCGGTCATTGTCAGCGAGCTTGAGCAGCTCCGCGGCTTCGGTCGGCAGACGCCAATCCGCAGGCGCGGCGGCAAGCGCCGCCGCGAGATCCGCCGTTTCGATCGTGCCGTTGCGAATGGCCTCGCGGTAGAACGCCCGCGGCATCAGCGTATCGATGCGGGCGACCCGATGCAGCATCGCGCAGGTCGCGTGGAAGCTGCGGTCGCTGAAGCCCAGGAACGGGTTGACGGCGACGAAGTTCTTGAGCGGCCAGACCGGCGCGATACGGCGGCAGGCGCGTTCGATGGCGTGTCGCAGCAGCGGCGTCGGGGCCAGGACGGCGGCCGGCGCCTCACGGTCGATCACATCGCTCATGGGTGTTCCCTCAGCACGATTGGAAGACGAACGGGGACGGATGTCGGCGCCGGCCCGGGCCAGTAATGCAGCACGAGACGGTTGGTGATCGTGTTGACGTAGAAGCCGTTGGCGACGTGGACGTACAGCGCCTGCCAGCGCGGCTCCGTCGCATGCTTGGGCACCATGCCCTGCAGGAAGGTGACGGTCGCGAAGGACAGCACGATCAGCGAGACGATGGCGATGCCGAGCGGCCCACGCAGCGCCTCGGTCTTCGGCAGCGCGCCGGCGAACATCTGCTCGGCGACGAGCTGCAGGCCGAAATAGGCCGCCGCGACCACGGCCGCCAGCGCCAGCGTGCGCACGACGACATAGGCATTCGGCCGCTCGTCGATGCCGTTGGCGACGAGGTGGATCAAGCCGAGCAGCAGCACCGCGCCGAGCGCGAACACGCCGGGCTGGCGGGCCGGCGTCGCGCCGGTCAGCAGGCTGAACAGCAAGGTCACCAGCAGCACGCCGGCGATCGAGAAGATCAGCCGAAACGGGTGCGGCTTGCCGCCGGGGCTCGGCGTCCAGGACGCGCGGGCGATGTCGATCACGCTGCCCGAGGACAGGAAGGCATGCGCCTTGTAGAGCGAGTGCGCGACGATGTGCAGGAGCGCGGCGGCGAATGCGCCGAGGCCGCATTCCATCATCATGAATCCCATCTGCGCGATCGTCGACCAGGCCAGCGAGACCTTGATCGAAGTCTGCGTCAGCATCACCACCGAGCCGAACAGCGCAGTGAAGCCGCCGATCACCGCGAGCAGATCCATCGAGGTCAGCGACAGCGAGATGACATCAGTGAAGCGCAGCACCAGGAAGCCGCCGGCATTGATGATGCCCGCATGCAGCAGCGCCGAGACCGGGGTCGGCGTCTCCATCACCTCGATCAGCCAGCCATGCACCGGGAACTGGGCCGACTTCAACAGGCCGGCGAAGACCATCAGCACCGCCGCGATCTGGACGCCGAGCGGTATCGCGCCCTGCCCGCGCATCGCCTGGGCGGCCGAGAACATGCTCTCATAGTCGAGGCTGCCGAACGCCGCGTAGAGCAGGAGCATCGCCGCGACCAGGAACAGGTCGCCAAGCCGGCTGGCGAGGAACTTCTTGCGCGCCGCGATCACCGCCGCCGGCCGCTCGGCGTAGAACACCAGGAGCCGATGCAGCGCCAGGCTGGTGGCCGACCAGGCCAAGGTGAACTGCAGGAGATTGCCGGAAATCGCCAGCGTCAGCACCGCGGCCAAGGTCAGGCACATCAGGCGGATGAAGCGGATCTGGCCGGGATCGCCATCCATGTAGGTGAAGCTGTAACGCAGCACGATGGCGCCGATGAACGACACCAGGCAGAACATCGTCGCGCTGACGCTGTCGAGATAGAGGCCGAAGCCGATGCCGCTGATGGCGAGCGCCGGCGTATGCAGCGCGCCCGAGGTCGCCACCCCGATTGCGGTGGCGAATGCTGCTGCGCCGGCGACACCGGAGGCGACCGCGGCCATCCGGTTCACGGCCTGTTGCGATAGATCCGGCTTGATCGCGGGTAAGAGAGAGGCAGCGAGCAGGGCCGCAGGCCCGGACATTGCAAGCCAGAGCGAAGAGGTCATCATGTCAGGACTCCCGTTGTCGCAGGAAAACGAGATGTGTCACGGGCGGCGGTCGCGGCGGGCTTGAACAGCGGCAGCTCCGCGGCCGTGCCGTCGGCTCGCAGCATCGTCAGACCTGCCTGCCGGTTGTTTGCCGCGAGCAAGAGCGGCGGCGCTTCGATCGCAAAATCGGCGCCGCGCTGCGCGGCGAGCGCGCGATCGCTGGCATCGTCACAGGCAACGCCCCAGAGCCGCACGGACGGCCGCGCCGGGCTGCGCCGCAGGGTGGCGGAACAGGCGAACGCGCCATGCGCGCCGGCGCGCTGCGCTTCGAGCGCAGATCCTTGCAGCAGCACGCGCGGCCCGGCAGGCGCGACCGCCGCGATGATCCTCCGCGCCAGCGCGATCCGCTGGTCGGGGGCGCAGCGCGGCGCGCGAATGACGATCAGGCCGGCGCCGCGATCGCACGCCGCGATGGCCGCGGCGGCGGCGCGCACCGGATCGTCGTGATCGACCACGGCCAGCAACTGTGGCAGGCCGAGCGCGAACATCGCGCGGGCATTGCTCGGCAGCAGCGGTGCCACGCCGGGTTCAGCCGGGTCGACCCAAGCGAGGCGCTGACCTTCCCGGCCGACCGGCGTGCCGCGCCAGCGCTCGACACGGAAGATATGCAGGCGCACCCGCTTGGTCGGAAACGCATGCACGTAGCAAAGCCACGGGCGGAACGCGGTGGCGTGGATGCCGGTCTCCTCGTCGAGCTCGCGCACCGCGGCGGCGGATGCGCTTTCGCCGCTGTCGATCTTGCCGCCGGGCAGTTCCCAGAACCCCGCCGCCACCTGCCGCGCCGTGCGCTCGGCGAGCAGCACGTGGCCACGATCGTCCTGCACGACGGCGACAGCGACCTCGATCACCGGCGAGCTCATCGCGCACGGCCGCTGCGCGGCGTGATGGGACGACAGGCCGATCATGGCCCGGTCCAGGCCGCGGCGAGCACCGCGGCGCGCCGCGCATAGTCGATCTCGGCCACCCCCGGCGCCGCGCCGTCGCGGCCCCGCAGGGTGATGTTGACGAAGGTGCGGGCGAAGCCGAGATCGGGGAACAGACGCGTCTCCTCGGACAGCACCGCCAGGCCATCGAGGAACTCGCGGGTCTGTGCGTAGGATTTGAACTCATAGCGGCAGAACAAGGATGGCGGTTGGCTCACGGCCTTCCACGCCTCGGGCAGTTCGATGGTGGGCTGCATTTCTCGCCTCCGTGATCAACAAGCGGCTGTCGGCGTCATTGCGCGGCGACTTCGTCGCTCAGCAGCTCGCCTTGCGGATAAAGCGGCAGGATGTGCTCGACCTCGCTGTGCGGACGAGCGATGATATGCGCCGCGGCCAAGCCATCGCCGACGCGCTCGCAGGCATCGGCACCGGCCCGCACCGCGGCATTGACCGCCCCGGTCTCGCCGCGCACCATCACCGTGACATAGCCGCCGCCGACGAACTGACGGCCGATCAGCCGCACCTCGGAGGCCTTCGTCATCGCATCCGCCGCCTCGATCGCCGGCACCAGTCCGCGAGTCTCGATCATGCCCAGCGCTATTCCGAACCGCTCGCTTGCCATTTCTCTCTCTCCTGTCCGATCTTGTTGTGAGGGGAATTCAATTCGTCGCGTCATCATCGGCACGCGTCCGCCACGCACCGTGGCGGCGGCGAAGCGCGCGACGCTGTCGGCGCTATTCCGCCGCGGGAATGCGCGCCAGGCTCTGGTCCTCGAGGCGGGTCATGCCGGGCTTCGGCAGCACGTGCTCGACCTCGATATGCGGGCGGGCGATGATATGCGCCGCGGCCAGGCCATCGCCGACGCGCTCGCAGGCATCGGCGCCGGCCCGCACTGCGGCGTTGACCGCACCGGTCTCGCCGCGCACCATCACCGTGACATAGCCGCCGCCGACGAACTGACGGCCGATCAGCCGCACCTCGGACGCCTTCGTCATCGCATCCGCCGCCTCGATCGCCGGCACCAGGCCGCGCGTTTCGATCATGCCCAAGGCAATTCCCATCTTCTCGGTCGCCATCAGTGCTCTCCTCCGCTTGCTGTGCTGTTGATGGTTCAGTCGATCGTCCGCGCGCTGGTCAGTCGCGCCAGCGCTCCTCGCTCCAATCATCGATGATCCCGCCGATGGTGAGATCGGTCGTGATGTTCGGGTTGCCCGCGGCCGCGCGCGCCGCGGAGTAGCCGATGGTGATGACGTAATCGCCCGGCTTGGTGCCGATCGGATCCACCACCACGTCCAGATTGCCGGCGGGGTCCTCGACGACGCGCAGCGATTTCGACGCGAGCCAGAACACCCGCTTGGTGGTAACGAGGTCGCGCACGACGCGGCTAATCTGCATTGGCGACCACCTTCTGTGCCGCCCGCCCGGCCGGATCGTCCCAATAGTCGATGATGCCGACGATGGTCAGGTCGCTCGGAAAATCCTTGCTGCCGGCGGCGTCGCGCGCGGCCGAGCTGCCGACGGCAATCACCCAGTCACCGGGCTTGCAGCCGACCGGGTCGACGGCGACCTGCTTGGCGCTGCTGCCGCGCTCCTTGACCACGAGCAGCCGCCGGTTCAGCAATCCCGGAATGCGCGCAGTGGCGACCAGCGTGCCTTCCACTTGGCAGATCTTCATGGGTGGACCTCCGGTGAAGCGTCGCCATGCGACGCCGTCAGATCGATCGGGGTGAGCGCGCTGCCATCGGCGGCGCGCACGACCGCCGCAACACTGAGCCCGCCGCGCGCGGCAAGCGCCGCATGCCGCGCCAGGATCGCGGCCGCCAGCCGCCGGGCCTGCTGCTCAGCCGTGACCGCAGCGCCGGGAATGCGCGGGTCGAAGCGGATATGCGCCAGAATCGGCACCGGCAGGCGATGCGGCGCGTGATGCGCGTGCAGGATGCGAATGCCGACGTCGAGATCGGCGGCGCCCTCCTCCACGGTGCGCATCTGCGCCTGGAATGCGAGGTTGCGCAGCTGCACGTCGTCGACGGGATCGCCGACCACGATCAGACGCTCGGTATGGCCGGCATCGGCGTAGCGGCCGCGGTGCCAGTCGCGCACCGCCTCGACCTGGCCGATATTGTTCTTCAGGAGATAGCCGCAGAACCAGCGCATGCCCTCGGTCTCGGCATCGTCAGCCGGCACGCCGGCGCAGGCCGCCACCGCATCGCGGATCGCGTCCTTGGCATGCTCGCGCGGCAGGTGCGCGGTGGCGTCGTACAGGATCGCGCTGTCGGCGTGGCGCAGGATGTCCATCCGCCCGGTCGCGTCGGGCACATGCACGCGGATCGCGTCGGTGTCGGTGTCGACGCCGATCAGCAGCGTCGCCACCGCGCAGCGCGCGCCGTGCAGCGTGCGCATGGCTTGATCGAACTGGTTCAGCCGCTCCAATAGCGCGCCGGCGGCGCGCACATCGTCGCTGCCATGCGCGGCGCAGCCTTCGTGCCGCGGCGCGATGCTGCTGAAATGATAGACGCCGATCTTGAGGAAGCGCGTCGGCGCCTCGGCGGCGTTCGGCGTGCCAGTGCGCCAGCGCTGCAGCTCGACGCTTTCCCAGTGCCGCACGGACTGCGCGACGTCGAACATCGCGCCGGCATAGGATTCGCGGAAGGCGACGATGCTCGGCGGCACCCGCAGGATGTAGTCGGTCACACCGCTCAGCCGGCCGTCGGCACAGGGCGTGATGTCGATCGCGTGGAAGCCCCAGCGGCGGATCAACGCATCTGCCGGCTCGCCGTCGACGAGGTGCGACAGCCCGCGATCGAAGGCACGCTCGATCAGGCGGCAGAATGTGCCGAGCACGCAATGCGCATGCAGCGCGCGCAGGTCGAGCGGCGCGGTCCAGCTCGCCACCAGCGCGGCGGCCGGAATGTCCAGCTGCAACCGCGCATGTAGCGTCGCCGCAGCGTGCGCGGCAAATTCCGGCGCGAATTGGCGCGGCGCGAGCTCCTGCAGCGTCGGTGCGATCGCGCCAAAGGCGGCTTCGATCTCGTCGGCCCGGCGATGCAGCGCCTGGCTGACGGTGCGGTCGGCGAGCGGATGGCGTCCCGCCGCTGGCTCACTGGTGCGTGCCGACCATGCGTCCCAGCCGCGCGGCGGCGGGCGATGGCGTGGTCCGGTCGCGGCGGCGCGGCGCGCCGCATGGAGTGCTGCCCCTCTCAACTTTGCGCCCCCCCGGATAGCGTGACGCGGGCGCCGGTCTTCGAGAAATAGCCGAACATCCCGGTCACGAGCTGCTTGGCTTCCTCATGCGTCGCCTGCTGCTTGAACTTCCCTGCGCCGGCAAACGGCTTGGCGCGCGGGCCGCGCTCGCTCGGATTGCGTGCGGCGGCGAAGGCACCTTCGGTTCCGGTCACGCGCGACTGGTCGCTCCATGCGTCACCGGTGACATGGCCGTGGCTGATGCCTTCACCCGTGAGGCGGCCATGTCCGGCCATGTCGCCCGCCTGCCGCAGCCGCGGCCGGCCGGCGAATTCGAGATTGCCGGTCACCTTGCTGCCGCCGGCCGCGAACGCGCCGGTGACGCGCTCGCTTGCCGCTGCCGTGGCCGTTCCGGCCGCGCGCAGTTGCGCGGCACGTTGGGGCGAGCGGATCGAGAAGCGCTGGCCGATGGTGTCGACCGAGATCGCAGCGTCCGCCGCCGTGCCGGGGCTGTCGGCGCGGTAATACGGCGTGCCGGTGATGTCACGCATGGACCCGCGCGCCGTGCCGGTGACGCCTTGGTCCGGCCGAGGCGTGTCGCCAGTCACGGCAGCCGCTGATGTGCGGCGCTGCCAGCGCGCGGCAGCCTCGGGCTCCGCCCACTGCGCCGCCGTCGCCGGCCCCTGATACTGGCTGCCGGTCAGCAACGCGGCGGCGGCCGGCGCGTCACCGGTCACGCGCGAATGATGCTCGACATCCGAGCCGGTGATGCGCTGTCCACCCCAGCTCTGCGCCACGGCCACCTTGGATCGCGCGGCGGCTGCGGGTGCGACGCCCGAACGGTTGAGATGCTGCACGCCGGTGACCTGTCGGCCACCTGCAACGGCATCGTCGCCGGTGATGCGCGGCGAGCAGCCAGGCGAGCTGCCGGTGATGGGTTGACCCAGTTCGGTCATTTCGATGCGCGGCGGCCGCACGCGCTGACGCAAGCCGCGAGCGGCCATCGGCGCCGGGCGGCGCGTCAGATCGTCGTCGGGCGTCTGCTCGACCTCGCCGGTGATCGTCAAGCCGCGTCCAGGCTCGTCGCCGGTGATCGCCACGGCGCTGCGCGTCAGCGTGCCGGAGACAACGAGTCCGCCGGCGGTGCGCGACAGCCCGACCTTGGCCGCAGCTCCGGCGCAGGCTGCGCCGGAATTCGGAGCGAAATACGCCGTCCCCGACACCGGCTGCCGGCCGCCGCGCAGATCGCCGGTGATCTGACCGCCATAGCCGACGCTGCGGCCGGTGACACGCTGACCGCCCTGGGTGTCGGATTCGGTCACCTTCGGCACGTAGCTGCGCGGCCGCTCGCGCCCCGGACGCGGTGGTGACGGCGGCGCGACCTCGATCTGGCTGGCCGACGTCAAAATCGCGGTGCCGGCTTTCAGCGCCTGCTTGCCACCGGCCAGCAGACGGCGGCGCTGCATCGCCAGGGATCGTCCCGACAAGCTCGTACTGGTGATCGCGGCCGGCGCAGTCGCGATTGCCGGCGCTGTCGCGACAGATGCAGGCAGTGCGGCTTCACCAGTGCCCAGCTCGGGCAACGAGGCACTGCGGAAGCCGTCGCGCACCCGCTGGTTGGCGGGCGGCAGGGCGCCCTTGCCGGCGGCGAGGGCCGCGCGGCGCGCCATCGACGCGGCGCGGCCGGATGATGAGGATGGAGCGGGCATGCGCGACCTCTAGCGTCCGCTGGCGCGGTAGACGATGAAAGCGGTGCCCTGCGACTGCGCGTAGTTATCGTAACCGATCAACCGCACATGCTGGCCGGGATTGGCGCGATGGCAAGCCTCGAGCTCGCCAAGGATGCGCTCGATCGAGCGCTCGCCGAACATCGGCAGCTTCCAGAGATACCAGAAGCTCGACATCGATTTCTCCGGCTCGGTGTGCTCGATCGCCGGATTCCAGTTCTGCGAGATCAGATAGGCGATGTTCTTGCGCAGCCGGTCCTGGGTCATCGGCGGCAGGTAGGAGAAGGTCTCGCCGCGGCGTTCCGCGGACTTGTAGGCGACGGCTTCGGACATGGGGCTTCCCTGGCGTTTTCAATGACGCGTGATCGAGACAGCGATGAACAAAGGTGGGGCTTGCCGGGTCAGGCGTTGACCACGCGCAGCATCGGACCGGTGTCGAGCTTGTCGACGACGTCGAACTCGAACTTGATCTCTTTCCAGGTCTCCATCGCGATCTTCAGCTCGGGCGAGTGCTGCGCTGCCTCGGTGAGGATCTCGCGGCCCTCGCGCTCGACCGGACGGCCCTGGTTGCGTGCCTCGACGCAGGCTTCCAGCGCCACGCGATTGGCGTGCGCGCCGGCGGCATTGCCCCAAGGATGACCGAGCGTGCCGCCGCCGAACTGAAAGCACGCATCGTCGCCAAAGATCGCGGTCAACGCCGGCATGTGCCAGACATGGATGCCGCCGGATGCCACCGGCATCACGCCGGGCATCGCGCCCCAATCCTGATCGAAGAAGATGCCGCGCGCGCGGTTCTCCGGCACGAACGGCTCGCGCATCAGGTCGACCCAGCCGATCGTCGCCTCGCGGTCACCCTCGAGCTTGCCGACCACCGTGCCCGAATGCAGGTGATCGCCGCCCGACAGGCGCAGGCACTTGGTCAGGACGCGGAAATGGATGCCGTGCATCGGATTGCGGTCGAGCACGGCGTGCATCGCGCGGTGGATGTGCAGCAGCATGCCGTTCTCACGGCACCAGTTCGCCAGGCCCGTATTGGCGGTGAAACCGGCGGTGAGGAAGTCGTGCATGATGATCGGCGCGCCGAGCGATTTGGCGAATTCGGCGCGCTTGTACATCTCCTCCGGAGTCGGCGCGGTGACGTTGAGATAATGCCCCTTGCGCTCGCCGGTCTCCGACGTCGCCTTATGCACGGCTTCCATCACAAACTCGAAGCGATGCTGCCAGCGCATGAACGGCTGGCTGTTGATGTTCTCGTCGTCCTTGGTGAAATCGAGGCCACCGCGCAGACATTCATAGACGGCTCGGCCGTAATTCTTCGCAGACAGGCCGAGCTTCGGCTTGATGGTGCAGCCGAGCAGCGGGCGTCCGTATTTGTTGAGCCGATCGCGCTCGAGCTGGATGCCGTTCGGCGGTCCGCCGCAGGTCTTCACATAAGCGAGCGGGAAGCGGATGTCCTCCAGGCGCAAGCTGCGCACCGCCTTGAAACCGAAAACGTTGCCGACCAGCGAGGTCAGCACGTTCACGACCGAGCCTTCCTCGAACAGGTCGATCGGATAAGCGATGAAAGCGTAGAACGCATTGTCGTCGCCCGGAACCGGCTCGATGCGATAGGCGCGGCCTTTGTAATAGTCGAGATCGGTCAGCAGATCTGTCCAAACCGTGGTCCAGGTGCCCGTCGACGACTCGGCTGCGACGGCGGCAGCAGCTTCCTCGCGCGGCACGCCGGCCTGTGCGACAATCTTGAAAACTGCCAGAAGATCAGTATCGAGCGGGACATAATCCGGCGTCCAATAGGTCTTGCGATATTCCTTGACCCCGGCCTGATAGCTCTTCTCTGCCATGCCATCCTCCCTGTCGCTGTTCGTTGCGAGCAGAGAAACATCGATGGCCGCGAAAGAAAATTCAGTGGTTCTTATGCTGGCATTTGCATTCTTGATGATTGCGCGACGCGTGCTATCGTCCTGCCATTCGTTGCACCGCAAAGACGCGTCATGCACATCACCCTGCAACATCTGCGCATCTTCGAAGCCGTCGGCCGTCACGGCGCGATCACGCGCGCTGCCGCCGAACTGCATCTGACACAGCCGGCGGTGTCGATGCAGTGCAAACAGCTGGAGGACCAGATCGGACTGCCGCTGATCGAGCAGATCGGCAAGAAGCTTCAGCTCACAGAAGCCGGTCGCGAGCTGCTGGTGCATGCGCAGCGCATCGCGGCGCAGATGTCGGAGCTGAAGGCGACGATGGATCAGTTCCGCGGTCTCGAGCGCGGCGTGCTGCGCCTCGCCGTGGTGTCCAGCGCCAACTACTTCCTGCCGCCGGTGATCGCGGCCTTCACCGAGCGCCATCCGGGAGTCCGCGTCAGCCTGCGCGTGGTGAACCGCGACGCTGTGTTGGCCGCACTCACCGACAACCAGACCGACCTCGCCATCACCGGCCAGCCACCGGACAGCGCCGACATGGTCAGCCATTATTTCATGGACAATCCGCTGGTGGTGGTGGCTCCCCCGCGGCATCGGCTCGCCGGCTCAGGTCCAATCGGCTTCGCGGCTCTGGCCGACGAGACGCTGGTGCTGCGCGAGACCGGATCCGGCACGCGTGCGACCGTGGAGCGCTACCTCGCCGAGCACAATGTCACCTACCGACCCGGCTGCGAGCTGAGCACCAACGAAGCGATCAAACAGGCGGTTCAGGCCGGCCTGGGACTCGGCATCGTGCCGGCCCAGACGATCGAGCTTGAACTGGAGACGAAGCGCCTGGTGATCCTTCCGCTCGAGGGATTTCCGCTCTACCGGCGCTGGTTTGTACTTCACCGCAAAGACAAGCGGCTGTCCGGCGCAGCCGAAGCGTTCCGCAATCTTCTCGTGGACAAAGTTTCACGGAGTGCCGGCGAGCAGCGCCAGCCACCGTAGTCACCGAGCGCGATAGCCGCACAGGCAGTCCAGCGAATTTCGAAGTCGGCGCTGACCCAGCCACGGTCGCTTCGACTCAGGTTGCGGACGACCGAAAATCTTTGAACTGTTCGCGAAGTCTGTTCTTCAGGACCTTCCCGGTTGCCCCGATCGGGAGCGATTCGACGAAACACACGTCATCCGGCACCCACCATTTGGCGACTTTCCCTGCGTAGAACCCGATCAGCTCGTCCTTCGAAACGGCCGCTCCCGGCCTCTTGACCACGAGGAGCAAAGGACGTTCGTCCCACTTGGGATGCGCAACACCGATGCACGCCGCTTGCTGCACAGCAGGATGATCCATCGCGATGTTCTCCAGCTCGACGGTCCCGATCCACTCGCCGCCGGATTTGATGACATCCTTGCTGCGATCTGTGATCTGCATGTAGCCATCGTGAGTGATGGTGGCGACATCGCCGGTCGGAAACCAGCCATTGTCGAGGATCGATCCGCCCTCGTTCTTGAAATAGCTCTCGACGATCCACGAACCCTTGACCAGAAGATTTCCATAGGTCTTGCCGTCCCAAGGCAGTTCCTGCCCATGGTCGTCGACGATCTTGAGGTCGACTCCGAAAATGGCATTGCCCTGCTTCTGGAGGATCGCGTCTTGGGCCTCGCTGGGAAGGTTCAAATGGTGATTCTGCAGGGTGCCTGTGGTTCCCAAGGGCGACATTTCCGTCATGCCCCATCCATGGACGACCTCGACACCATGCTCGTGGCGAAACGCCTTCATCATCGAGGGTGGGCAGGCCGCTCCACCAATGACGGTGCGCTTGAAGGTGGAGAAGCGCAGCTTGTTCTGCTCGACATAGCCGAGCAGCCCGAGCCAGATGGTCGGTACACCCGCGGAGAACGTCACTCCTTCGCTCTCGAACAGATCGTACAGCGACTTTCCGTCCAGGCCGGCCCCCGGCAACACCAGCTTGGCGCCGGTCATCAGCGCCGAATAAGGCAGCCCCCATGCGTTGACGTGGAACATCGGCACCACGGGCATGACGACTTCGCGCGCCGAGACGTCCAATCCATCTCGCATCGCGGAGGCGTAAGAGTGCAATACCGTGGAACGATGCGAGTACAGTACGCCCTTGGGATTGCCTGTCGTGCCGGATGTGTAGCAGAGTCCGGATGCCGCATTCTCGTCGAACACCGGCCAGCGATACGCGTCGGAGGCGGATGAGATCAGCTCTTCATAGCACAACAGGTCCGGGATCACGGTCGAGACCGGCATTCGCTCTCTGCTGGACAAGGCGATGAACGCTTTGACCGTCGGGCATCGATCGACGACCGCCTCCACCAGCGGCAGAAATGCCGGATCGAAGAACAGGCATTTGTCCTCGGCATGATTGACGATGTAGGCGATCTGGTCGACGTGAAGCCGCGGATTGATCGTGTGGACCACTGCACCGGAGCCTGAAACGGCGTAGTAGAGCTCAAGATGGCGAAAATCATTCCAGGCCAGAGTGGCCACGCGATCGCCCATTTCCACCTGGAGATGCTTGATCACATGCGCCATCTGCCGAGCGCGCCGGTGACAATCTCTGTAATTGTAGCGATGAAGCGAGCCATCCGCCTCTCGCGAGACGATCTCGTTACCACCGAAGTGACGGTCCGCGTGTTGGATGATACCAGAGATCAGCAGCGGATCACTCATCATCTGGCCGATGAGCGGACTCTTTCGATCGTGGGACATGGCTTCCACTTCGACTTTCCAATCAAGCAGGGTTCGTTTGTGCCAATCTTCCGCGTTGCAACCTTGTCCGCCGCGTCTCGACAAATTGAGATGCGGCGAAGAGCGCGTCGGTCCGTTCAACAGAACCGGGGGCTGCGCTTCTCCGTTCCGGCTCGGATCGCCTCGATCTGATTTGGGCTCCCAAGAACCTGCTGCTGCTCCAGAGATTCCAGCATCAGAACCCGTCGCGAGTCGACAGGCGCCGCAGCATTCAAGAGGCGCTTGCCTGCGCGAACGGCGTCGGGGCTCAGCGTGCTGACATGCCGCGCGAACGCTCGCGCATGTTTCAGCGGGTCATCGCTCACATGCGTGGCAAGCCCGAGTTCACCGGCCTCCTCCCCGCTGAACACGCGGCCGCTAAAGACCAGTTCACGCGCGACATCTGCGCGGCAGAGCTCCGTCAGGGCAATGCAGCCCGACATGTCGGGAACGAGGCCCCATTTGACCTCCGCGACCGAAAGCCGAGCCTCGGAATGGACGTAGCGGATGTCCGCGCCAAGCGCGATCTGCAACCCGCCTCCGAACGCGATTCCGTGAACCGCGGCGATGACGGGCACCGGCAGTTTCCGCCACCCCCAGGCAACTTGCTGCCACAAATTCGCATCGCAATGTGTACGTTCGCGAAGGTTGCCCATGGCTCCCGTGCCCTGCGCCAGAATTCTCTCAAACACGCTCTTGTCCAAGCCGGCACAGAAGCCACGGCCCTCGCCATGGAGCACAACGGCACGCACGATGCGATCCGACTGCAGGCGGCCGATTGCCGCCGCAAGCGCTTCGAACATGGCGTCGTCCAGGGCATTCAACCTTTCGTCGCGCGCGAGCACGACCTCAGCCACGCCGTCTGCGTCTACGCTCACATCCACTCTCTGCCTGGTCACTTCAACTTCCTTTGACGGTTAGACTAAGGCCGACTCGATGGCCGTGCTCAGCGCTCGGCGCAGGTAGACGGGCAGCATCTGCCGGCGATATGCCGACGATCCGAACGGATCACCGATGAATTCAACGTTCTCCTCACCCGCCAGCATCGATGCTTCTCGAATGATCTCGCCTGAGATGGCTGTTCCGACGAGACATCGTTCCGCCTTCAGGGCTCTGAAGGCTGCCGACGCCGCTCCTGTGATCGCAATCCTGCACCAATCACACCGTCTGTCCTGGTCGAGCCGCAAGGCGACCGCCACGCCGATCAGAGCGAAGCCGGACGCTGGATGCATGCGCTTCAGGTAGCTGCGTCGGACTTCGCCCTGCACGAGAGGAATCGAGACATGGGTGATCACCTCCGACCTCGCGACGACGGTGCGTCGCCCGACGGCGAGACCATTGCCCGCGGGGGTCGTCTCGATCTGGAAGAAATCGTCGATGGGAACGGCGCGTTCTCCGTTCACACCGGTCAGATGAATGATGGCACCGACAGCCAGTGCAATCGCCGGCCAATCGCCGGACGGCTCGGCTTGCGCGAGAGATCCTCCGATCGTCGCCCGGTTCCTGATCAGGGGGTCGCTGATGACCTTCGCTGCATCTGGAAGCAGCGGCAACGCTTCCTTGAGGAGCGATGAATGCTCGACCTCGGCTGTCGTGACCATGGCCCCGATCTGGATCGCGTCGGAACCGCGGCGGATGCCGCGCAATTCCGGAATCGCTGCAAGATCCACCAGCCTCTCCGGCCGGATTTCGCGCGACTTCATCGCAGGCAGCAGCGCGTGACCGCCAGCAAGCAGCGTGGCCTCCGGATACATGGTCAAGATCTGCATCAAGGCAGGAAGACTGTCCGGCTTACAATACTCGAATTCACAGCTGATCATGTTGCGACCGCGCCGCTTCCGATGGCGTCGACACTCCGTGACCGTTCACGCCTGGCCGTGCTGATTGCGCTCAGCACCTGCTCAGGCAGGAGAGGCATGTCGAGATGCGTGACCCCGAGCGGAGAGAGCGCGTCCAGAACGGCATTCACGATGGCCGGAGGCGTGCAGATGCTGCCCGATTCGCCAATTCCCTTGACGCCCAGCGCATTTCGATCCGTCGGAGTCACCGTGTGTTCGGCTTCGATATAAGGCATGTGCAGGGCGCGAGGAAACGCATAGCCCATCCAGTTCGCTGCTCGCGGCCTACCGTCATCCGTGTAGAGACTTTGCTCAAGAAGCGCCTGACCCAGGCCCTGAGCCGCGCCACCATGGACTTGTCCGCGTGCCAGCAACGGATTGATGATCCGACCGCAGTCATCGACGGCGACGAGACGGCGAACATCGACATCCCCTGTTTCCACATCGACTTCCACCACCGCGGCGTAGGTGCCGAACGGAAACACGAAGTCCTTCGGCCTGTGGAAGACACGCTCGTCCAGGCCAGGCTCCAGCCCGTTGGGATATGTCGTGAGGAAGTGCGCGAGCCGAGCCACCTCCTCCCAGGAGATTTTATCGCGCCCCGCTCCAACCTGAACCGGCTGGACACCCAGCAGATGGCGGTACACTTTTCCGACCAGGTCACGGGTGCCTCGTCTCAGCACCCGGCTGCCCTGCGCGAATGGCGACATTTCGCGGCGCACGCTGAAAATGCCTTTGGCATAGACGATGTCGTCCGCTGTCACACCCAAAGCATGCGCAGCCATTCTTTTGGCTTTCGCGAGCAGACGTCGTGCAGCCTCGTGCAGAGCCGCACCTCCCACCGCCATGGACCTCGAATTGAACGTTCCGAGGCCGAATTCGACCTGGCCCGTATCGCCCTCGACAACGCTGCACTGACGCGCGGGAATCTCGAGCACATCACAGACGATCTGCACATAGGATGTGGCATGGCCCTGCCCCTGGTCCGCAGAGCCAGTGTGAACTTCGACCGTTCCGGTCGGATGAACCAGAACACGACCGTACTCCCAACCACCGTAGTTGAAGCCGAACATCGCCAACAGATTGCCGTTACCGATACCGGTAAACTCCGTGTAGGTCGCAAGTCCGATTCCCAGGTATCGGCCGCGCTTCCGAAGCCGCTCCTGCTCTGCGCGTTGGCTCGCATAGCCCACGATCTCCAGCGCCTTATCCAGGTTCTTGGGATAGTCTCCACTGTCGTAGCAAAAGGCATGCGAGGCGATCGTATATGGAAACGCCGACGGGGGAATGAAGTTGCGCCGGCGGACCTCGACCGGATCCAACCCGAGCCGTCGAGCCACCCGGTCGACCATCGTCTCGATCAGGTACGTCGCTTCGGGACGTCCGGCTCCACGATAGGTGTCGACGCGAGATGTGTTGGTGAGCATCAGATGCGTGTCGACGTGCAGATTTGGAATCCGATAGACGCCGGTCAGGATCATTCCGCAGTTGACTGCCGGGATGCCGGGCCCCATGCCCGAGACATATGCACCGAGGTTCCCCCATATCGTCGCCTTGAGGCCGGTGATCGTTCCGTCTCTCGTGGCGCAGATCTCGACCTCCTGCACGTGGTCACGTCCATGATTGGTGCTGAGAAAATCCTCCGTCCGTGTCGACGTCCACTTCACCGCCCGCTTCAGGCGGAATGCCATCGCGGTGACCAGAACGTCTTCGGGATAGAGGTGCAACTTCGCGCCGAACCCTCCACCGACGTCCGGAGCGATGACCCGCAGACGATGCTCATCGACGTTCAGGACCTGCGCCAACATCCGCTTCATGATGTGCGGCGCCTGGCTCGACAGATGGATGGTCACAGCATCAGTCGTCATGTCGTAGGACGCGTGGACGGAGCGCGGCTCCATCGCCCCGGGGACGAGGTTCTGGTTGCGCAGCCGCTGAGTTACGATGACGTCGGCCTTCCTCCTTGCCGCCGCATAGTTTCCTGCGCGAACAGGTACATGTTGCAGGACGTTGCCGCGAATCGATGCTCCATCGAGTTCAGGGTGAACGACAGAGGCACCCGCCTGGGCGGCGCGGTAGGGATCGGTGACTGCAGCAAGAACTTCGTAGTCGATATCGATCGCCTCAAGCGCGTCGGCGGCAATGTATCGGTCGGTGGCCACCACGAGAGCGACGCCCTCACCGACATA
This sequence comes from Bradyrhizobium denitrificans, assembly GCF_013179005.1. NCBI lineage: Bacteria > Pseudomonadati > Pseudomonadota > Alphaproteobacteria > Hyphomicrobiales > Nitrobacteraceae > Bradyrhizobium > Bradyrhizobium denitrificans. Next base: position 202,269 of record NZ_JABFDP010000012.1, read on the forward strand.
TCGCGCAACTTTCTCGGAGAGGGCGCGGTGCTCCGGCAACGGCATTCGCGGCCAGATCCAATTGGCCCTGAGAGGCCCCACGTTTTGAGTCAGATCCGCACCGGTGAGCACCTCGATGACACCCGGCATGGCCTTCGCCCGGGCGACATCGATCCGCCGGATCCTGGCATGCGCGTGAGGACTGCGGAGAATGGTCAGATGAAGGGCGTCCTCACCGCTCGCCACGATGTCATCGGTGAACCGGCCCCGGCCCAACAGATGATGGAGGTCCTCGCGACGTCGCGCCGGCCGACCAAATTGGCCGGCATCGTCCGGCCCGGCAGGCATCGCTGCGTCGGGCCGCGCGCGCAGAGAGGTCACGGCGTGAACATCGTCAGCAGCCATGGCATACTCGTGCCTGTGCAGAACCTTCGCGGGTGACCGCATGCTCGTTCGGGACCGAGCCTGAGCCATGTCCGACTGAACGAATGGCCTCTATGATGTGCTGATATCCGGTGCAACGGCAAAAATTTCCCTTGAGCCACGCCCGAACCTGCGCGTCGCTCGGATCGGGATAGCGTTCGAGCAGGTCCAGCGAACTCATGATCATGCCGGGCGTGCAGAAGCCACACTGCAGCGCATGGCAGTCCTGGAACGCCTGCTGGAGAGGATGCAGGACCCCATCGGTTGCCACGCCCTCGACGGTGCCCAGGGTCGAGCCGTCGGCCTGGACGGCCAGCACCGTGCAGGACTTGACCGCGTGTCCATCAACATGGACCGTGCAGGCGCCGCACTGAGTGCTATCACATCCCACGTGAACGCTGGTGAGACGTAGATCGTCCCGCAAATAGTGAACGAGCAACTTGCGCGATGGCACGCGTCCATGATGACGGACGCCATTGACCACGACCTTAATGGCGTGTTCCGACATGCCTGCGTGCCTCCCCTTTGCTCTCGCTTGGCGCAGTGTGTTCACCGCCGCAAGGGCAGCGGCTCCGTTCCACGTTCGATGCGCACGTCTATGGAGCCCAGAATGTCCGCCGAGAGCCGAACCCGATCGCCTTCAGAGAGCCACGGATACGCCTCCGGTCCGGAAGTCGTCCTCAGCTCCACGATACATCCCGTCCCCACCGTTCCGGAGCCGATCACGTCTCCCGTAACAAGACGAGTGCCTCGCGATGCGTAGCTGATCATCTCTGCAAACGACCAATAAATGTCTGCGAGATTTCCGCTGCTATAGGGCTTATCGTTTACGAAGGCAGAAAGCGCCATATCGTGGCTGTGCCCCTTGATGCGCTCTTCAAGTTCGTCCGGCGTAACCATGAACGGGCCGAAGCTCATCGCTCCGTCCTTGCCCTTCGACGGACCGAGCCCCATTTGCATCTCCCGCGCCTGCAGGTCACGCGCGCTCCAATCCGCCATCAGGCAGAAACCCGCGATATGTGAGCGAGCATCCTCCACCGCGATGTCGGATCCGGGCGAGCCTATGATGGCGGCGACTTCAAGCTCGTAGTCGAACGCCTGAGAACCCGGCGAAATCTTCACAGCTTCACGTGCGCCACGCGCAGAGGCCGGGTTGGTGAAATAGAAGACGGGCAATTGATACCAGTCCGGATGCAGCTCTCGGTTCAAGGCCCGCATGGACGTCTTCACATGAGCCTCGAACGCCATGAAGTCCCGGATCGATGGCGGGGTCGGCACCGGGGCGCGCAGGTTCGCGCGACTGAGCTCGATCAGTTCGCTGGGCCTGTCGATCGCAGCGGCAGCATAGTCTTGAAGGGCCGCGCCCCCCATGCGCAAGAGCTCGATGAGGGTGAGCCCGGGCGCGAGCCCATGGATCGTCTCTCCCACCACCAGCCCCACCCGATCCTTGTTGTCGGATGGAGATACATATGTCGACCAACGCATTTTCAGATCATCCGATCACATGAGACGGTTCGTCAGTTCGCGTGGCGGCTCGGCTGGACGAGAGCCTTGCTGGCGCGAAGCTTCGCGATCTCTTCAGCGCTGAAGCCAAGCTCGAGCAGTACCTCGTCGTTGTGCTCGCCCTGCAATGCAGGAAGCTTCGGCGTCGACCGGTCGCCATTCGTCTGGCTGAAATGCCAGGGACGTCCGGGCAGCTTCCATTCACCACCGACCCGGTCAGACACGCTCTCTATGGCGGACCACTCGGCAGCCCAGGCGCTGGACGCAATCTCCTTCACGTGACGCACCTGACCGGTCGCGATCTTCGCAAGATCGAGCTGGGCGTCGAGCGTGGCCATGTCGGAGAAGGTCCAGATCCACTCCTGAACCAGCGCGTGAAGCTCCTCGAGATTCTTCTTTCGGAGCTCCGGCGTTGCAAAACGCGGATCTGTCATAAGATCGAGGCGGCGCATGGCGATCAGGTAGAGCGGGAAGGAGAGACTGCTGACCAGGCTCATCGAGCTCACAAAGGTCTCTCCGCCGGGGCCGACGAAGAACGGGCAATCGGTCGCTCCGAGCACCGGGGTCTCATCGCCGAGCTCGACATCCGACAGATCGTAATGCAGGCGCTCATTGATCGAGAGCATCACCGCGGCCATGGCGATGTCGATGTACTGACCCTCACCCGTGAGATCGCGGTGCCTGAGCGCGGCGAGGATGGCAATGGCGCCGTGAAGGCCCGAATAGACGTCGGCGTGCGAAAGGGAGTCCGTCCGCAGCGATCCGTTCGGCTTGCCGAACTGGTTGGCTGTGTTCGCCGTGATGCCTGCCTCCGCATGCACCGTCGGAGCGTAGGCCATGCGAGAGCTCCACACGCCTTGCTGGCCGTAGCCGGTAATGGATGCATAGACGACGCGAGGATTGCGCTTGCGGATGTTCTCATAGTCCAGGCCGAAGGCGGCCATCGTGCCTGGCCTGAAATTCTCGACGATCACGTCCGCCTGATCGCACAGGCGCAGAGCAATCTCACGCGCTGCGGGAACATTGAGATTGATCGAAACGTTGCGCTTGCCCGCGTTCTGCTGCGCGTAGTAGCCCGACGTCTCCCCATTGCGGGGATAAGCCATCCGCGAGAAGTCGGTCGCCGGTGGCTCGATTTTGATGACGTCCGCGCCGAGGTCCAGCAGAGTTTTCGCGCAGTGAGGACCCGCGAGGACGCGGGAGAAGTCCGCGACTTTGACGCCGGAAAGAGTTCCTCGCATGGTCAGCGCCCCTCGAACATCGCAAAGCCTGGGCCGCGCTCTCGATAGGAGGCCACGGCATTCGCGAAGTCTCTGGAGGCGAAGACGGCCTTCTGTATTTCGAGCATCGCCTTGTCCGCCGCCTCCACACCCTGACTTGCTGCCACGGCAGCCAGCTTTTTCGTCGCGGCATGTGCAACGGTTGGACCCGCCGCCAATTCACGGGCGAGAACCATCGTGGCTGACGCCAGACGCGCATCCGGCACGACGCGGTTGATGATGTTCCAGCGTTCGAGGGTCTGAGCGTCGAAACGCCGGCCAAACATCGCCATTTCCTTCGCGCGCAATTCGCCCGCACGCTGCGATATCCGCTGGATTGCCCCCATCAGCGGGTGCAATCCGACGATCGGTTCCACACAACCGAGCTTGGAGGATTCGGCAGCGATGACGAAGTCACACGCAAGCGCGATTTCCAGGCCACCTCCGACGCACACGCCATGAACGCTGGCGATGATCGGCGCCGGGTGCTCGCGGAATGCACCCAGCAACTCAAGGAGCAACTGTCCCCCGTCCTCTCCCAGGCCGTTCTCGATGGCTTTCAGATCGGCGCCCGCGGAAAAGTGGCGCATGGCGCTGTTGAGAACGACGGCGCGCGCTCCCTGCCCGCGCGCCCAAGCAAGCGCGTCGATGACCGCGCGCGTCAGCGCGAGATCGAAGAGGTTGTGGGGCGGGTACTGCATCGTGAGGACCGCCACCGCGCCCTCCATCTGCGTGCCGACAATCGGATTGGCGGATTCGGTATGCGGGTTCGGCTCGATGGGCGAAGCGCCATCGGATGTTGTTCGTTCCATGGTATGCTTTCAATCGCTGAGGCCAGAACGCAGAATGGTCGTCGCGGTCAATCCGCGATGGATATCGCGAGGCGACCGAACCGGTAACGCGCCGGGGCCTCGGGCTTGGCGCACCGGTTACCGGCGGACTCGATGAGTCGATGTCGTATGTTCATGCTTGGCTCCCGGGCGTTCCTCGACTGCAGACCGACGCGCATCGCCGCGACACGGAAGCGGCTCCTGGGCGCTAGGCACCTGCTTTTCTTTTGGCTATCATCGCCACCCAGGACCTGCCGCGACAAGGTGAATTAACGCCAATGTGCGGGTCATTGAGTGCCACTCTGGAGGGGGCGCCCCGTGCCGATCATGCCGAAACTGAACTTCCTTAATCGACTGGGCGAACGAAACACCGTCGGCCTCAGCCTCTTCGGCCTGAAGGCCCTGATCGAGGAGTTACAAAACCAGGGTGTGCCGGCCCGCGCTGTCCTCAGCGGCACCGGCGTTCTTCCGAAGCATTTCGAGGACTATACGGCGCTGATCACGCGCGAGCAGCGACTGTCGATTTACCGAAATGCGCGACGTCTCGCGAAGCGGTCGGATGTTGCACTCTTGGCTGGCGCGAGGCAGCGCATCAGCGATTTCGGCATCTATGGATATGCCTTGGCCAGCAGCAAGACCTTCGGCGATGCGCTGCACCTAAGCTTCCGACACCTCCGCCAGGCAGGTCCGATGCTACAGATCACTTCGCGCGTCGAGGATGGCGTCGTCAAGCTACGGAGTCACGATCCGGCCTCTCTGGGTGACATGTTGCCATTTGTCGCAGAGTTCTGGCGCAGCTCGAACCTCACCTTTCTCAGTCGCGTCCTGGAGGCTCCGGTTCCTTCGCTGCGCATGTTGCTGCCCTATCCGGCACCGCCGCATTGGCGCCAATACGGCAGGATGTTCAACTGCCCTGTTGAGTTCGGAGCCGACACCATGGAGTGGCACCTGGCCGAGTCCACCTTGTCCGTGCCTCTGCCTAACGCGAATCCGATGGTTGCCAAGGTCTGCGAGCGCTTCTGCGAACAAGTCCTGTCCGAGCAGCGGCCAGCATCGGAATTGGCCGAGTCGATCCGCACGATCTTGGTCAGGCAACCCGGTCGGTTTGCGACCATCGATGAAATCGCTTCTGAAATCGGCATGTCGCTGCGGACGCTGAACCGGCGCCTGGCTGCGGACGGCATCACCTATCAATCGATCATCGACGATATGAGAAAGACACTCGCGATCGAGTACCTCGAAAGGACGACGCTGCCTGTCGAGCAGATCTGCGCAAGAGTCGGATTTTCGGACACGTCGAATTTTCGAAAGGCCTTCAAGAAGTGGACGGGCCAATCACCGAGCTCGTTCCGCGCCGAGACCCTCCAAAAGTCCGGACCGCAGCCCAGGGACGTTCGCGCAGAACCGGCGGTTTCTCCTCCGAAAAATCTGCAACTCTGTTGAGAGAATTTCAGCGAACCTCCGCGGCACGCGGCCAAGGACTGCTCAATTCCCTCAACGTCATGCCGATCGTCCTCGGGGTGACCTGAGGCCAGGGCGATAGACGTCTGTGACCTAGCCAAGGAGGCTGCACGCGATCTCGCAACCTCTTAAGCTGAACAAGCCAAGCGCACGCCGCATCGTCACCGACGGACGTCGCCGTCCGCCGTACGTCAAACGGTCTCTGAGCACATCCTCCGAATGCTGCCTGCGCCCTGCCTTCCCCATCGCCAGACCGCGGATCGCGCTCGGGGGCGCAAGCTCCGGCTCGTGCGCCGTCAGCCGACTTTGCTCATGACGCCCACCAGATCGCCGTCGGCTGGCGCATCGGAGGGCACCAGCGTGGCCGCGGTGGCACGCTGCCCCCGCACCGGCTGATGCACGATGGCAACGCTGGCACGGCCCACGAGGATGTGAGCGGTGATGACCGCGGGCACGCCGAGCCCGAAGACGATGTGAACGAGGCTGATCCAGGGCCGAAGCGCTTCGGAGCCGACGTAATAGAGTCCGAACGCCGTCGCGATCAGCAGCCCATACATCACGAGACTCACGATGCCGGTCGCCAGGTTCTTGCGGGCGCGCCAAGCGCGCTGGACATGCATCGGACCGAGCGCGCCGAGCAACATCAGTGTCACCATGGCAGCTCCGCCATGCGTGCTCAGCAGAAGGGCGGCGGCCTGCTGCCAGGCATCGCTGTCCAGCTCCGAACGGGTCTTCATCTGATCAGCCAGGATCCACAACGCCCCGCTGACGAACAGCAGACCGAAAACCGCATAGAGAGCAAACCGAAACGCGCCTTTAAGCCGCATGTTGAAGATCTCCTTGCCAGTCCGATGTCGTGAGAATGTCGCCGCCTGCCGCAACGAGCATCGCGCTCGCCTGGAATCGGGTGAGGAGCGCCGCTGTCCCTTCGCCAGAGATCATCACGATCTTGGTCAGCGCGTCTGCGATCATGCAGGTCGGAGCCCGGACGGTGGCGCCGTGGACGCGCTGCGCGGGCCGGCCTGTCGCCGGGTCGACGACCGCGGTGTCCGTCGTGTCAGCCGATCGGAACGGATCGAAGCGGCGAGCTGACGACGCCAGCGCTCCATTGCTCACTTCGACCTCGCACAGAAGCCGGTCCGGCGCGCGCGGATCACGAATGTGGACAACTCGGGCGCCGGCCCCCAGCACCGCGAGATCTCCGCCTGCATTCACCATCGCTGCGCGCACCCCTCGCCCGCGCAACGCCGCGATGGCGCAGTCCACGGCAAATCCCTTTGCGATTCCGCCGAGGTCGATTCTGAGGCCGGCATGGTGAAAGCGCACATGGTGGTCTGCGAGCAGCTCGATCGCGCCAGATGCTTGCGAGGACGCACCGGCAGACGGCGGCCTGACACCGGCAACACCAATATCAAAGGCGCCGTCCGAATCACGACTCATGTCCAGAGCCGTCTGCAGCACCGCGTAGGTCCAAGGATGCACCATCACGGCGTAACGCGATGCTTCGCGGTTGAGACGAGACACGTCGCTGTCAGGATCGTGAAAGCTCATCAGCCGATGCACATCGACCACGGCGGAGAACGCCGCTTCAGCGGCGTTCTCCGCATCGGCCCCCTGCGCGTCGGCGATATCGACCTCGACGAACGTACCAAGCAGAGCCCGGGCGCGCCGAAGACTAGCGGAAATGGCTGGCATGATAGGTCAACACTTTTTTCACGCCTTCCGTGAGGTGGGTCGACGACAGCGTGGCGCCGGAGATGTTCCGGATATCCGAGTTGATGCGCAGCTCGTTCTGGCTGCCCTTGCCAACGAACTGGCCGAGCCAGTTGGGATCATGCACCTCGCCGCCATAGGACTCGCGATAGTTCAAGATCTCGACGCGACGCACCTTGCCGTCGGGTCCGATCGCGACCGTGTAGTCGATCAGCAGGTGCTTGCCGACGACATGGTCGTAGTAGAAGTAGCCACCATTGCTCGCCTTCCACACCCGCCCTGCTTGAACCTCGGCGAAGCTCGCTCCTGGAAACGCGGCCTTCTGCGCCTCTTCGACGCTCATGTACTGCATGGCGTAGGCCGGCGCGGCGATCGACATGACGGCTGCAGCGGGCGCCGTCCATTTCAGCCAACCGCTCATCGCGTCCACCTCAAATCTGCATTCATGTCACGTCCTCCCTCGGATCTGATCTCGCGTCTTCCCGAGACGCCACCCCTGTTGGCTGATCGAGAAGCGCCGAAGCGGCTCCTGCTTCTGCTCAAACGTTCCGCGCCCGCCTGCAACATCAGTCAGGACGAGGACCGAAACTCATTACGTACTCGCTTGGACGTCGATCTGACCGCGTCCTTCCGACTCTCATCACCGGCCAGCTGCGAACCGTTGTGATTGTCATCACCAGCATAGTAGGTGGTCCGATTGCGGCGAATTGCTGCATCGATATTGGCGATTTGCCGGAGCGGCCGGGGAATAACAATGTTGCTTTACATCGCCGTATCACGAAGCCCGCGCTTCACGGCTGGCCGCACACGGGCCTGTCTTTTCAGAGGCATGCAAACAAGCCTGCAGCAGTTTGGATCGATTCAAAAACGCGGTTCAGCCTACGAACGCCGCATCGGAAGCGTGCCGCTGTCGCAAGCCGGTCTTTTCCCCGGGCGGCGGTGATTACGCACCGTCACGACATCGCAGCGCATTCGTCGCGTCGATGCCGCGCATGCGGCATCGATCTAGCGACGAGCAGAGCGTTGCGACTACCAAGGCATCTGGTTCATCGCCTCCCAGGCATTGCCGCCATAAGGCGACGGCACGACCTTGATCTTGGCCATCATGCCTCCGTCCTCATGCTCGAGGATGTGACAGTGGTAGACGAACTCGCCGACCTGCGAGAACGGAATATCGACGACCACCGGCTTCGACGTGCACTGGCCGCTCCGCCACTGCTCGATGCTGCAGACGCCGCTCTGGGCGTCCATGACCTCCGGAACATTCGGCGTCGCGACGCCCAGCGGGACATTGTCCTGCAGCATGCCTCCGCCGATGCTCCTGTTCAGGGCCACCGACAGCGGTGTGTTCTCGCCCGCCTTGCTGTTGACGGTTCTGAACCGTGTCTGATGGATGTGGAAGTTGTGGTTCTCTGTCGAGAGCTGCACCAGCTCCCAGGTCTCGTGGACCGGGCGCTGTCCGGCTGCGAGCGGCAAACAGACGATGTTCTGCGATGGATCGAACTGACTCACCGGGAGCTGGGTGCCGGGCACCGGATTGCCGTTCTGATCGACTTCCTCATAGCCGAGACCGAACGTGCCGTCGTCGGTCAGATCAGCGAGGCCGAAGAAAATCCGGCGACGATGTCCCGGCGGCAGCGGGCGGCACCCGTCGCGCAGCGGCGCGGCGCTCGCATACGGCACTTTTGCATCAAGGATGCCCGATGGCTGCATCGTGGCCAATGCATCACCCCTGATGTCGAGGCCATAGGCGATGTGGTTGCGCCAGCCGTGCTGGTGGAAGTGCACCTTGGCGAGATCGACCGCCGGCCACTGGTCGCCGCTGCCCATCGTCAGTCCGGCCATCTTGAAGGTCGCGGATGCAGAGCGTCCCGGGCTGGCGATCGCGCCCGTCGCCGGATCACGATAGGTAACGAACACCTCGGTCCGCGAGCTCGGCATCATGACCATCTGGGTGACGCAAACCGGCTTCGAGTGGAAGCGCGAGGTCGGCAGCGCCGGACAGGGAACGACCCGGAAACGAGCGCCGCCGAGACGGACCATGGTGTCCATGGTCGTGTCCTGGGGCAGGTTCACGCTGACGCCGTCGACCGAGATCAGCTGAATGATCATCGGCTTTTGCGTTTCGTCGTCCGTCAGTTGGAGATTGTACGACAGGCTTCCGGACGCGTTGGTCAGCCGCCAGACTTCGCCGTCGGAATCGGTCACCTTGATCTTCGGGAAAGTCCGGCCGTTCACGGTGAAGAACCATTTGCCGCCGGAGAAATTCGAGCCGCCATCGGCCGAGGTATCGACGCCTGGGCAGGACCCTTCCCGCACCTCGGAGCTGTCCGCCGGAAACTGGGCGCAGAAACCGGGATCCTGCTGGTTGATCACCTCGCCCGGCTGGACGTTTGCCGGACCGCTGTCGAACTGAACCGGTCCGCCGGGGGCGACCTGAAGATCCTTCAGGATCAGATGGCGCACGCTCGCGTCGGGAAACGGCGTGTCCCGCGCGTCGCCATGCGCATAGTCCGAGACTTCGCCGACCGAGATGATGCCCGCCAGACCCTGCGAGACCTGGTTGAGCGAAATTCCGTGAATGTGCGGATGAAACCAGAACTGGCCCGACGGGTGATTCCACGGAATATCGATCCGATAATCGGCATAGTCCATCTTGTTGGAGCCGTGCTGATGGGTCGTCTGCGGCACCGGCATCCCGTTGGCCGAGTTGAAGATCTGCACGAAAACGTAGTCGCCGAAGGTCTGGTCCTTCAGCGTCGGCGCCCGCGGCTCGACGATCAATCCGTGAGTATGCAGGTTGGTCGGGTTACGGAACAGATTGGCCTGGCCGGGATCGGCATTGTGATTGACCTTGGCCGCGTCGAGCTGCGGCAACTGATTCACCAGCCTGATCTTGAGCGTGTCGCCCTTTTGCAAGGCCAATCGCACGCCGCCGTAATCGGCCACCGCGGCATCGGCCGGGCAGGTATTGCCGGATGCGGGCCGCCGGCAGATCTCATAGACCCAGCCGGTCGGGTTCATGGACGAGCCGGTAGGCGGAGCATAGGTGATGGTCGAGATCGGCTTGGCCCGGGCGATCATCAGCAGGTCGAGGACACCATGCCTGCTCCTGAATACCGTCGGCTCGGCCAGATCGTGAGCGGATGCTGCTGCCCCGGCGAAGATCAATCCGGCCAGCAGCGCGGCTGCCGATGTCAGTATCCTTGTCATTGGCTTGTGCAGCCCCCCAACTAACATGCCTGATCCCCATTTGGCTCGAGATTAAGATCTTTGCGACACGATGCAGGCTGCACCGACGCGGCTTGCGAGCGTCTCGCCCGAGCCGTCAGCAATTGGTGCGCTCGCACCCTCCCTCCTTGGAGCTATGGATGTCGGATGTCTCCTTTGTGACGCTTTCTTTCGTTTTGTGAGAATCGCGATCCCGCCTTTAAGAATCGATCTAACGAGATGATATTCCGTGCGCCGTGTGCGCAGGACGGACACTGTCGACATAAAACCGACAATCAGTCTACGTAGTTCGTATCGCATAGTCGCACGAGGCTCGCCGCAGCATGCCGACTTGCTCTATCGGCAACCTGTCATGACCCGCTTCAAGGAGACCCAAGGATGCTGCTTGCTGTTGTTCTCGCGTGGGCTTGCAACGTCACCGGCGTGGCCTGTGGCGCGCCAACCACCGACATCATCCAGAAGGCCTACGAGCAGGAAGCGCCGTCATCCGGCGTGCGCCACGACAAAGGGTTGAAGATCGTCGAGGCGACATGCGACAAGGGCGATGAGAGCGGGCGCTTCCTATGTCAGGTCTCGTTCGTGTCCGAGGACGATCCTGACAAGCGGCTCTATTTCGACATCGTGTCCGCCGCTCTCACCGACAAGGGATGGGTCCTCACCAGCGGATTGTGCAAGCGCTGACGGCGCGTGGGATCACCGTTCAAATCGACGTCCATGGACATCGACATCGATGCGGAGTTCTGCCCCAAGCCGCTACGGCATCCACGAACATTGATAGCTCACAGCTGGCGGCGCCCCGAGCGCTGCCGCTGATGCATCCGGAGCAGCCGCGACTCCGGCGACAGAAAAGGCGGCCCCGCCTGCGCAAGCGGAGGAGCGGTCTGTGTCGACGGCACATCAGCAACAGTCGTAGCGACCGAATTGACCGGTTGCCCGGACGGCGAAGCGAAATGGAGAATTGCGAGGTCGTCGCCCTTCTGCAGCGTGACCGACCGCGCCTCGACCCGGCTCAGCGTCCAGCCCTGATAGTCCGCACCGGTCCTGATCCGCAGCGGTCTCCCGCCGCCCGGATCAAGGAAGATGGCAAGACCACTGTCGCCGTTGACGACAGTCCCGACCAGCGAGAGCTGCGGCCGCTCCAGTGGGCTCGGCTCCTGGGCGACCGGTGCAGCAGCGACGACCGGCGGCGGCTCATCGGCCGGCGGAGGGCGTCGCGACGGTGAGAAGATTGGCCGCTCCCGGGTTTCCGACAGCTGCGAGAGCGGAATGGCCCACAGTGGATTGCCGCTCCGCCCCTGTATCCCCGACGTTGAGAGTGCGTCGCGCATCTGTGCGGGTGGCGCGGCGGACAATGAGCCGGTGACATCGTGCCCCGCCGACCCGACGATGCCGAACGCCAAGGCCGCAGCAACGGCGCTACAGCAGGCAGCGACGCAAAATTTGAGAAAACGCCTCATTGCGGGCCCTGCCATTGTCCGGACACCGTGATCGTGACGCGTAGTTTGCCGCCGGATGTCGCCAGGGACGAATTGCCTTCAACCACCAGCTCGTCGACGAACAGATATGGCATTCCAGCCTCCAGCTCGTAAAGCACGGATTGCAGGGCGACCTCGGCAACTTCGAAATTCGCGGTGACGCTGATATGACCGTCATTGGCGCGAGGACCTTGAACGTCGAGCTGCGACGACGACATGCTGCCGCTGTGACGAGTGACCACGTCACCCAGGCGTTGCAGCAGAACAGCGCCGGCCACCGTGACGGTGGGGCCTTCGAGGAAGGCGGATCCTTCCATACGAATAACCCCCTCCCCATCCTGATGCGCCGGCACCATGCTGTGGGCGTCCAGCAGCCGAAGTGTCCCGGTCAGCGCGGCCACCTCGTCCCACTGATCGAGCACGCTCTTGATGGGTAGCGTCGTCGCGGCGATCAACACAAGCAATAGGCCGGCATAGACCAGGGCGGCGACTGAAGGTGGTGCAGGAGTGCTCGTCAAGAGTTTCGCGCTGCTCATGTGCCAGGTCCAAAATGCGGCTTGATGTCGGCCTCGATGCGAAAACGCTCGCCGGTCCCATCGACCGAACGTGTCGTCGGCGCCGAGAATGTCGCATGCTTGAAGTGGGCTGACTGCTCGATCAGCCTGACCAGCGCAGCCGCATCCTGGCTGGTCCCCGCAATCTGCAGCTTGTCCTTGTCCATCCGCAGCTCGGTCACGTAGGTATTGTCCGGAAGCACCCGCGACAGGGCATCCAGCGCCAGCACGTCGGCGGCGGTCTCCTGCTTACGATGCTGGAGACCGCGCAACGCGGCGCTGTCGGTGCCCTGCAGATCGAGACGCAGCGCTGCGCGCCGCTCAGAGATCTTGCGCGACAGCAGCCGTTGCCGCTGTTCGAGCTTCTCACCGGCGATGCTCCCCGCCGCGAGAGACAGCGTCGCCGCGATCGCAGCAACCGTCAGGACGGCCGTCAGCATGCGACTGACGCGTCCGACGTCAAGCGACCCGCGCAGATGCTGCTCGGTCAGCTTCGTTGCGCTGCGCGCGCCGAGCTCGCCAGCGTCGGCTGTCGGGACGGCCTCGGGCGCAGCAAACAAGACGACCGATCCGGCTCGCCAGGATTCGGCGAGCCGAATGAGAGGCTCGAACCTTGTTCTTGGCGCGGCGATCACCATGGTCCGGATACGGTCGCCCGATATTTCGACCGGAGCCGCGCTGCCGAACACCGCCTCTTGCGCTGTCCACGGCGTCAGCCGATCGAGCTGCGAGCGGATCATGGCATCGAGAAACTCGACGGCCCGCCTGGGAAGATCCAGCGGCTTCCACAGGAAGCGGTCTGGCCTCAGCACGATCTCGATCTGGCAGCCGCGCAGCAGATTCTGCCAACTCGTGGAAAGCACCGGAACGCTCGCTTCGCCATCCGAGAGAATAACGCGACAGTCCGGCAGGATCGATCGGCCGGGTCGCGCGATCATCCGCAACACGAAGACGTTCCGCTCGGTTTCGATCAACTGGACGGGTGGCTTGAGATGGAGCCGGCCGATCACGGCGACGGTGATCGTCGCGACAGAGCCGATCCAGGCCGCCAGTTCATGGCGCACGCGCGTTGCCATCCTCATCACAGCGCCTTTCCTGACGGCCTGAGCATGGCGGGATATCCCGCATCGTCGCGCCAGGCCAGGATCTGGTACGGATCATCGCCCTCGCCGAGCAGGATCACGGCCTCGGCCGCGGAGCGGCGACCGGCGTCGAAGGCGATGGTGATCAACACCCGGACCGCATCACCGACGTCCAAGGTCGCCGCGGCCCGGGCCGGTCCGAGTACGGAGGCAAGCGATCGAGCGTCACGGCGCAGGCCAGCACGCTGCGCGAGGAAGCTCTTCAACAGATCCTCCGTCATCCCTGGCAGCGCGGCCACCACTTCGGGCGCAGCTTCCAGCGCATCGATCTCGCGCCGGCCGTTGAAGACGGTCACGAAGGGCATCGCCTTGTCGACCAGCGCCGGCGGCAGATCGAGCACCAGCCGGAGCTCCTCACTGCTGGCGAACGGCGCACTGCGCGGCATGTAGTCCACGCCGGCTGTCCGGTAGAGGTCGCGCTCGCCATCCGAAGCGGTCTCGCTCAGCGGGGTCCGCCAGCCGATGATCCGCTCGGCATACGCGCCGGCCTTGTCGGAGGACGCACCGAGCCCCCCGAAGAGGTTGGCCAGCATCTGCTTCGACGCGTGATTGAGATCGAGGCGGGACGCTTCCGACTGGAAGACGACCGACACCTGCGCATGATCGAGCCGGAATGAAAAAGCCCCCGCGGACGGCCGTTGTGATTTCGACGTGAGGGAGAGCTTGTAGGCGGCAAGCTCCAGGCTTGCCGAAGCCAAAGCGGCCGATCGCAGGCGCGCATCATCGAGCGACAGCCGCTGGGCCGAGCTGACGAGATACATCGACAGTGCCCCTGCCAGTCCGGCCAGTGAGATCAGGATCCACAGCACCGCCACCAGGACGAAGCCGCCTTCGCGATCATCACGTTCCGTGATCGGGAGCTCTGGCAGCCAGCGCATGATCATGGCTCCGCTCGCGCGGCGGCGCGCCCGACGGTGGCGCCGGCCGCCAGCGCCGGCCGCTCGCAACCGCTGTCCGCGGGACGACAGACGCTGTCGGCCGGTGCCGAAACATGGATGACTGCGATGCGCGAGATCGACGGCGCAGTCGGGTCGGCGGCGTTGCGCACCGTCACCCGCACCGCGACCGGCAGCGTCTCGGCGTTGCGCCACGACGACGTCCAGCTCCGGTCGGCGCCGGTATAGGCGAACGACACCCGGTAGGGCGATTGCAGCAGCACGACCGGATCGACGAACGCGTGGTCTGATGAACGGCCCGGCGCGAATGCTACACGCTTTCGCGTCACCACGGCGCCATCGCCCTCGCCTGCTTCGGCGACGCGAACCAGGTCGAGGCCGCGGCCTCCTCTCGGTCCGAGCGAGATCCGGACAAAGGTGACCGACGTCTCGGATCCGTCGAACAGGACGGACCTGGTCTGACCGTCGGGCCTGATGAATTCAGACGCAGCGATGTCGGCGCTGATGCGGTCGAGTGCGACGCTCACGGACTCGCTGCGCTGGATGCGATTGAGCCCACGATTCCAGTTCGGCAACCAGTGTGACGCGATCGCGGCCAGCGCCGACACGAGCAGCCCCATCAGCGCCATCGCCGCGAGAGCTTCGATCAGCGTGAAACCCGCTTGTGGATGGTCCGCTCT
This sequence comes from Bradyrhizobium denitrificans, assembly GCF_013179005.1. Lineage (NCBI taxonomy): Bacteria > Pseudomonadati > Pseudomonadota > Alphaproteobacteria > Hyphomicrobiales > Nitrobacteraceae > Bradyrhizobium > Bradyrhizobium denitrificans. The sequence continues at coordinate 217,415 of NZ_JABFDP010000012.1, forward strand.
GCTGGTCATCGCTCGGCCTGCCTTCGGAACAGCCGGATCGTCTCGAGCTCCATAGTGGCGCCTGATGGCGATCGCACCTGGACCAGGATCTTCTGCGGCAGCCAGACGGACGCATTGTCGGCCCCGCCGAGATCGACCGCGAAGGGCTGCATTTGCGCGCGCCAGGCATGCGCCATCGTCTCCCCGGACTGCGCCCGGGATGGCGGCGGCAAACGCGACGGAAAAGCCAGCCACAGCGCGTTGTAGCCGGCCTGCACCAGCGCGACATGCTGCTCCAGCTTGCGGCTGCCACGCGCCGAAGACCCCATCAGGGCAGCGATGGCGACCAGCGACACCGCCACGATCGCGAGCGCGACCAGCGTCTCAAGCAGGGTAAATCCCGCACTCGCTTTATCGCTTGGCAAGGTCAGCATGCGATGCAACGTCGATCCTCCCCGTCAGCCAGTTGACGCGAATGTCGTAGCCGGCATTGTTATGCGTGAGCGTGATCACACCACCACAAGACATGCCTGAGCCGAAGAAGCTGATGGTCTGGCGCGCGGGCTGGTCGTCGCAACTGCGCGGCAGCACGGTCTCGAACCGCACGTCGTCAGGCAGGCGCACCACCTGTCCGTTGGTGCCGGAGCGGATCGTGCGCGCCTGCGCATCGATCCGCGTCGTGACCTCGCCGCCGCGCCGGATGGCGGCGTTGCGGTCGGCCTTCAGCAACGCGGCGACCTCGATCGCATAGGCTTCCAGACGCGGCCGCGAGGTTCGCCCGGAGACCGCAGGCAGCAGCACGGCCGCCAGCAGCGCGACGATCGCGAGCACGCAAACCACCTCGATCAGGGTGAAGCCGGCCTCGCGGCCGTGGCGGCCGACCATGCTATCTCACACCCACAGGGGTCGAGGAGGAGATGTCGGCGGCGAGATCCGTGCCCCCCTCCTGCCCGTCCGCCCCATAGGACAGGATCTCGTACGGCACCTGCTGTCCGGGCGAGCGATAGACGTAGGCGTGGCTCCAGGGATCGCTCGGGACATTGCCGCCTTTGAGATACGGCCCGGCCCAGCCCGGAATCGTCGCGACCGGCCGCACCAAAGCGGCGAGACCTTCCGACGTGGTCGGATAGCGGCCGGTGTCGAGATAGAACAGGTCGAGCGCGCTCGAAAAACTCTGGATCTGAATCCGCGCGGTCTTGACCCGGGATTCGTTCAGCGATGACAGCACGCGCGGACCGATCAGCCCCATGATCATTCCGATGATGGCGATGACGACCAGCATCTCGACCAGCGTGAAGCCGCGCTGATCCTCGTGACGCGCAGCCCCGGCCGGCCGGGGCGTCCTGTTGATCTCGGGGTGCTTCATCTCAAGGTCCATTCCTGTTAGCCCACGAGTTGGGTGACCGACAGCAGCGCGGACATCACCGACACGATGAGGCCACCCACGACGGTGCTGATGAGAATGATGGCCGCAGGACCGACAATGCCAACGATGCGATCGAGGCTGCGCTGCAGCTTCGCCTCATAGAATTCGGCGATGCGGCCAGCCAGGACCGGCACCTGCCCGGTCTCCTCACCGATCCGGATCATCCGCGTCGCCATGGCCGGCAGGATGCTCGTCGCCGCCAGCGCCTCCGACAGCTTGCCGCCGTGACGCACGCGGTCGGCCGCGGCGCCCCATTCCGCGCCATTGCCGATGGCCGACATGATGTCGACCAGGATACGCAAGGTCGCGGTCAAGGTCAGGCCGCTGCCGAGCAGGATCGCCAGATTGCGGCAGAACACGCTCGTACGATACGACCCGAATACTTTCGCGAGGCCCGGCAAGCGGCAGAGCTGTGCGATCAGGGCGGCACGGACACCGGCCCGGCCGAACAGCAGACCACCCGCAGCGACAATCGCGGCCGCCGCCGATGCAAGCGCGGTGCCATGGCCGCGCACGAAATCGGAGATGTCGAGAAACGTCGTAATGGTCGTGTCAGTCTTGGCACCGAAATCGCGCAGCACGGCCGAGAACTGGGGCAGCACGACCAGGAAGAAGAACAGCATCACCAGCGCGGCGGCGGCCAGCACGAACAGCGGGTACTGCATCGCATCGCTGAGCTTGCGCCGCATTGCGTCCGCGCGCGCCCGCTCTGCGCCGAGGACCTCGAGCACGTGATCGAGACTTCCCGAGGCTTCGCCGACCCGCACCAGCGCCAGGTACATTGCGGGAAACTGTAACGGATGATGCGCCAGCGCGTCGGCAAGACTTTCTCCGGCAAGAATGCTCGATCGCAGACGGTTGACGATCGGACGCAGCCGCCCGATGTCGGCGTCGCCGGCCAGCAATTCGAGGGAGTCCTCAAGCCGCGCACCGGCCTTCAGCAGCAGCGCCAGGTCGCGCGTGAACGTCGTGACATCGGCCTGGGTCGGACCGCCGAACCAAGCCAGCATATCGCGGGTGACAGGGCTCGCGGTCTTCTCCTCCACCGTCTCGATCGGGAGCAGCCGCAGATACTCGATGCGATCGATCACATCCTTGGCTGTCGCCGCCGAGATCGTGCCATGCACGACATCACCGTTCTCGGTCAGTGCGCGATAGCGGAACCTGCTCACCGGCTCACCGTAACGTTGTCACGCGCAAGATCTCCGCGACCGACGTCACGCCGGCCCGGCACTTTGCGATCCCGTCATCGAGCATCGTCGTCATGCCCTGACGAACGGCGGCACGGTCGATCACGCTGGCATCGGTCGTCCCCTGGATCAGCGATCGGATCTCCGGGTTGAGCTCGAGCACTTCGAAGATGCCGAGCCGGCCGCGATAACCGGAGCCGCCGCAGCTGTCGCATCCTGCGGGCTCATACACGGTCTCGCCGACCTCGAAGCCGACGGCGGCATAGCGTGGATCCGCACAGAGATCCTGGGCGCTCAGCCTCCGCTTCGCCCGGCAGCGCACGCAGAGCCTGCGGACCAGCCGCTGCGCGATGACGGCCCGCAGCGTCGAGCGCAGCAGGAAATCCTCGACGCCGAGATCGAGCAGCCGCGGCACGGCCGCCGCGGCATTCTCGGTATGCAGCGTCGTCAGCACCAGATGGCCGGTCAACGCGGCATGAACGGCCACGTGGGCGGTCTCGCCGTCGCGCACCTCGCCGACCATGATGACGTCCGGGTCCTGCCGCACGAACGACCGCAGCGCGGAGGCAAAGGTCAACCCGATGGCCGGCTTGACCTGCGACTGGTTGATGCCCGGGATCTCGTATTCAACAGGATCCTCGATGGTGAGGATCTTCCGCGTCGGCTCGTTGAGCATCGACAACGCGGTCGCAAGCGTCGTGGTCTTGCCGCTGCCCGTCGGGCCGCAGATCACGATCATGCCGTGCGGCAGCGCCAGCAGGCGGCGGAGCGCTTGATCGTCGTGCGAGGCGAAGCCGAGCTTTTCGATCGACAGCAGCCCACGTTCCTTCGGCAGCAGCCGGATCACGGCGGACTCGCCATGCTGCGTCGGCATCACGGCGACGCGCACATCGAGTTCGAGACGGCCGATGCGCAGCCGCGCGGCACCGTCCTGAGGCAGCCGCCGTTCGGCGATGTTCAGCCCGGCGACAATCTTGATGCGCGAGATCACCGCCTGGGGCAGCACACCCGACGGCGCAGGAACCGGCTTCAGCAAGCCGTCGACACGCATCCGGACCGACAGACCGCTGCGCATCGCCTCGACATGGATATCGCTGGCGCGCAGCTCGACCGCCTGTTCGAACAGGTCGTTGACGGCCCGCACCACCGGAGCTCCGGTGGCCAGGTCGCGCAGGCTCTCGATGTCGTCTTCGCGCAGCTGCGGCTGCGCCGCCTCAGTGCGAGCCGGGACCTCATCATCGCCGGCCAGCCGATTGAGCGCTGTCGCGATGTCCTCGGCGGAGGCGACCACCAGCTCGATCGGGCCGCCGAAGACCAGTTCAGCCGCGCGCACTGTCGCGGTGTCGCGAGGATCCGCGGCGGCAAGACACGGCCTGTGATCGGCGGATTGGAACGGGAAGACCATCGTCTCGCGCAGAAAGCGCCGTGAGAACTGCTCCGCCAGCGGCTTCGCAGCCAACAGCTCGGCCAGCGCGATGCGCGGCAATCCCAGCTGCCGCGCAATCTCGTCGACAAATCCCGGAGATGCAGGATCGGTCACCTCAGTTGATCTCATCCCACCCCGTTCAAGCGCTGCTCCGGCTGCCGATCCCACGAAGGATCGGACCGGAGCATGGCCACCTTGCACGGCGTCGGCAAATCCAGGAGGAGGAGTCGAGCTCATGGCGCGTCCCGTGACAGATCCTGTCGATCACCTCATTGCGGAGGGCCGTTTGGCGAATGCATCGTTCTCCGCGTCAAAGATGACGCTTATGAGATAAGCTGATTAGAACAACTACAAACCTGGCGCCGACGCGGCCAGTCCGGTTCGACCTGACCGTCCCTGATGCCATTCCATCGCCAGACGCTGCCCTTCGAGCACCTGCTCGAACGACATCTTGATGGCGACTGCATTGCGGAGTCGCAGGTATGGCTCGCGGAGCCGAACGGGTGCCGCGGCGGCTGCCAGACTCAACCATTTGTAGGCCAGCACGTGATCCTGGCTTACGCCATGGCCCTTGTCGTAGCTCAGACCGAGCAGATGCTGGGCCGCCGGCTCACCGCCTTCGGCGGCTCCTGTGTACAGTTCGGCTGCGGCATCGTACGATTGCGGAACGCCAAGGCCGTTCTCATACATGTAGCCGAGCGCGGTCATCGCGCGCGGGTGCCCACGCTGCGCCATCGGCGCGAGCAGCGCGACGGCCCTGACGTAATCGCCGCGGGCGAAGGCCGCCCATCCGTCTCCGCGTGGTCGGGCGTCGGCCGCCGCAAGTCCGAGGGTCAGCGCCAGCGCGGCGAGCGCGATAGTCGACACCCGCCTCATCGGCCGGCCCGCGGCGGCTGAAGGGCGCTCGTCGACACCGGCCTGATCGTGCCACGCAGCTTGGAGCGCAGCTCCTCGGCGACGTAATGCGCATCGGTGCCGTCGCGGATGATCTGGGGGCGGATGAAGATGATCAGCTCGGTCCGCCCGCGGGTGCGATCGTTGTTGCTGAACAGATCGCCCAGCACCGGGATCTGGTCGACGCCGGGCACACCGTTGCGCGTACCCTGATGGGTTTCGCTGATGAGGCCAGCCAGCAGCACGGTCTGACCGCTGGCGACCGCGACCGCGCTCTTGACCTTGCGCTGCGCCACCGTCGGCGTGAGGCTGTTCGCGGTCTGCGGCGAGACGTTGCTGATCTCCTGCTCGATCTCCAGCCGCACATTGCCGTTCTCGTTGACGCGCGGCGCCACCCGCAGGATGATCCCGGTATTGCGATAGTCGATCGTATTCACGACCGTGTTGTTGGTCGTCAGCACCGTCGCGCTGCCGGTCGACACCGGCACCTGGTCGCCGACCTGCAATGTCGCCGCTTGATTGTCGATCACCACCAGCGAAGGATTGGACAGCACCTTGACGTCGGTGACCGTGTGCAACGCGCTCAGGATGGCGCTCGGCTGCGATTCCGACCCGATCAGAAAATTGAAGCCCGGAAAGGCACGGTTCAAGAAGGCGTTGGTGATCGTCCCGGCGGCCGAGGCGACCGTCGCCGGCGCCGATGTCGAGGTGGTGTTGAGGAGTGAGCCTTGATCTGGCCGCAGGCCAAGATTCTTGCTGGTCAGATAGGCCTGCACGCCGTAGTTCAGATTGTCGTTGAGCGTCACTTCGGCGATGGTGGCATCAATCGCGACCTGCAGCTGCGGCCGGTCGCACTGTCGCAAGGTGGCTTCGATGATGCGGTAGTTCTCCCGGTCGGCATAGATCAGCAGCGTGTTGTTGACCACGTCGGGCGTGATGCGCACGCCGTCCATCAGCGGCTTGCTGCCGCCGGCGGACGCGCGCGACTCCGGCGCCGAATCGAGGCTCGTCTGGGTCGGCGGCGGCCCACCTCCGAAGCCACGATTGGCGACCAGACCGTTGTTGCCGGGCTGTTGACCCGAGAGACTGCCTGTCGACGCCGTCCCCGCGGCCGACAGCCGCTCGCTGCTCGAACTCGATGCGGCGCCCGATCCCGGAGCGAGATCCGTCGACGACGCGTCGGCGCTGACCGAATTTCCCGTGAACATCTCGTTCAACACCCGCGCCATCTGCCGCGCTTCGCCGTATTTGACGCGGTAGACATGAACGCTGTTGCGGAGCGTGTTGCCGGCATCCAGCCGCTTGATCCAGGTCTCGGCGGTGCGCAGCAGTGCCGGCTTGCGGCTGATGACCATGACCGCGTTCATCCGGCTGATGGTCTGGAACTTGACCATGTTCTGACCGAGCCCACTGTCGCCGGTGTCCATGATCTTCTCGAGCTCGGCGACGATCGGCTCCGGATTGCCGTTGGCGATCGGGAAGATCCCGACCGATTGACCTTTCATCCAGTCTGCGTCGAAGCTCAGCGCGGCATCGACCGCCGTGCGTCGCTCGGAGCCGGTGCCCTGGATTAACAACATGTTGCGGCCCGGGTCTGCGCGCACCGTGCCGGGCTTGAGTGCGAAGCTGTCGAGCAGCTTCAGCAGCGTCGGTGCCGAGACATATTGCAGCGGAAGCACCGTGATGCCGTAGCCGGGCTCGGCCGCAGCACCGGGCGCATCCACATTGCCCGCGCCGACTGCCTCACCGAGCGGAATCAGGCGATAGCCGGAATTATCACGTACAAGTGCCGTCCCGGCCAGCCGCAGGGCGTTCTCGAGCACGTAGACCACGTCCGATTTCGGCACCGGACGCACCGACGACAGGCTCACGGTCCCCTGGATCCGCGGATCGATGGTGTAGCCGACACCAAGCACGTCGCCGAGCACGACCTTGGCCACGGTCGCGATTGGCGAATTCTCGAAATTCAGCTCGAAGCCGTTGCCGATCGCCTGCGAATGGGCTGCGGCCTCCTGCACCGGAAGCGATGGCGCCGCCGGCAGTTCCGCACGTGCGTCCCTGGGATCGTCATTGCCGCCGTAGATCTCCGCCCGCGCACGGCGCGCCGCCGGCGACTGCTCCGGCATGACCTGTCGCGGATAGCGCGGCGAGAGGTCGAGACGCCCGACCTTGTCCATCACGTCGTCGCCGCGACTGTCGCTCCCGAGCGTCGCCGGATTGCAGCCCGCCAGCACCATCGACACTATGACCAGCGCGGCGAGCGCACGGCATCGCCGCCAACCAGGGCCCTCATCAGAAATCGCCAACACTCGCCCGCCCACCCAATCTACCGAGTACTTCCAAGTTACAAGTCTCCGAGGCGGAACAGCTCTCGTTCCGTCCTGGATCCTCAGCTCGCCTGCTGGAGGACAGCCGCCGCCCAGAGGGCAGCGGCCTCTCCTCATGCGGCCGGCTACCAGAGCCAGCCGACCCCAGCGAGAACCCGGTCGGACATCGCACCGGTCGGACTACGGTCAATGACCTTGGTGTAGTTCAGTTTGTAGACCAGGCTCGGATTGGGGAACACGGCGACGCCGACGTCATGGAACGTCATGTCACCGCTCCCTGTGATGTTATTGAGTCCGTTGGTCAGATCTGAGCCGAGCATGCCGGATGTCTGGAAGTTCTGCCGTGTGTAGCGATAGAACGGCACAATGTCGTAATCATTCGGCGCTCTGAAGTGATAGGCGATCTCGCCCGAATAGCCCCACATGTTCTTGCCGACATTGTTCGTGTCGTCGAGATCATTATTGGCCCGCAGGTTCTCCGGGTTGGAGAAGTTCACATGGGCATATTCGGCTCGCAGCTCGAGCCCGGTGTTCGGCACCCGGTAGCGCGCTTCGGTATTGAAGATCGTCATCGCGTTCTTGCCGAGCGGAACCTCGGTGCCGTCAGGCTGCGTGGCATACGCACCGCGCGGCGTAACGTTCGGCGAATAATAGATCGCAGAGCTTCCGGCGAAGCCGGGCAGGAACGACGGCGTGTAGCTCAGACGCAAGGTATAAGCGAGCTCATTGCTCAGCTGCCGGAAGTCGCCGATCGGCGCGCGAGAGAGCGCCAGCGCTTCCGAGCCGCTGATGCCAGCCGCATAACCTCCTGAATTGATGTGGCCATTGTCACCCCGATGAGCAAAGTCGTCGCCGAAATCTTCCGCGCTCTGGCTGATCTGGAACTGATAATTCAAGCCGTCGACAATCTTGCCGTAGAAGCCGGCCGCCGGCGCATACCAGGTCGTCGGAATCAGGCCGTTGGCAAGCTCCGGCCGCTGCACCGAGTAGAACAGCGTCGGCTCGTGATAGAGATTTGTAAACGAGATCGGGATCAGGTCGATACCTGGCGAACGCAGGGTGAAATGATCGTTGAACTTGACGTCGAAGAAGGCCTGCTCGACTTCGACCGCGCCATGCAGCTTGTCATCATTGTCGAACGCAGTGCCGCCGTGCTCCCACTCCAGCTCCGCGTTGAAGGTGATATAATCGTTGACCTGATAGGTCGGCAGCAGGACCAGACGCGCCATGTCGAAACCGTTCTGCCACTGGCCGTTGGCGGCAGGATTCTGCATCGAGCCCAGCTTGATCTCGCCATACATGCCGATCCGCATTCCGGGCACTGGCGAGGGCGCCACGCCGAACAGATCCTTCCCGGCGGGCGGCGGAGGCGCCTTCAGATCGGCAGCGGGCAGGAATTTCGGCTTCGGATCGGCGTCCGCGAACGCAGCCGCGAGCCGGGACGCGGGAGATGACGGCGGCGCGGCATCGGCCGTTGTCGATCCCCCATTCTTGACGTCCTTCGAACCGGCCAGCGCCATGGCGTTGCCGACCGACTTGGACGCGGCCTGCGCGTTGTCCGACGCCTTCAAGGCGCTCCCATGTGCGTCCTTCGCACCAATCAGAGCGACCGGCCCGGACGGATTCCTGGAGGCCTGCGAGGCCGACTGTCCGACGCTGGTCGTCTTCTTCGCCTTGGCGTCCTTGAGCTCGACCTGAAGCGTGTTGATGCGCTGCTCCATGGACTCGATCTTCGCCATCAGCGCCTTGACCGCCGCCCCGTCCGCCGGCTGCGACGATCGATCGTCGGCCGCCTGTGCGGCTGCCGCGCTCAACGCCAGTGTCGACACCGCGGCAAGCAGAGATGGCAGCAATCCGCCGCGACCGCGGGTCGGACGACCGCCCCAGCCAATGTGCAAAGCGCCGTCGTGTGAGGACGCGGAATCATCCGCGCGTCTCCCGCTGCAGCTATTCAAGATCATCAGTCCAACCTCCCCATGATGATGCGCGGACTTGCATCCCCTTCACCCGCCGCCGTGAGCATCGACGCCATGCGCGAGTGCGAGCCATTCGCGCTAGAAGCCGGCAATGTCGATACTTGGGCTCGTCGAAGATGCTGGCGTGTCATCAGTTGGGCGGCGCCCGCTCCGCCAGACCGCGACTGCGAGCAACCCCGCTGACCTTGGCAATTGCAGCAAACGAGCTAAGTACTTTCAGCTTCTGCTAATTGTCGTCAGATCTTCATTCAGAGCGCGAGACGGAAGTTGTCACAGCGTTGAGCTGTATTCGCTCCTCCAAAACGCGCAGAATGGCGTGACGCCATACATCGCCGGCCAACGCCGCACTCCGAGATAAATTGCGGCCTCGCCACGGCGCCGCTTGGGCGGCGCGCGGGATTTCAGCGACGAAGCGGACGCTGACGCCGTGCTGATTGCGGCAAGGCACCGCATGCTGCACGCGCCCCGGAAACGTCCCGGCACACGCGAATACCTCCCACAACCAATCAAGGCAGGCCGCGCGGATGGAGACCTCGGCTCTTTAAAGAAATTCTAAACGGACTCGCGACAGCCGACGGCATCAGTTCTCGAAGTGATAACAGATCAGTTGACGCAGTTTTCTATGGCAAGACGTCGCATACGGATCTCTCATCATTACGCCGCATTGCGTGCCCCTATAATCCGACAATTAGTTTGGCCTACACGACGCTTGTTAGTATTTCCGCGAAAGCGGCGGACGAACAACATCAGCTGGCCACACCAAGACACTGACGCAAAGAGCGTCCATTTGCTTTGATGCTCGCGGCTGCGCTTGCCGCCGTTGGCCGCTAAGTGGGATGGACGCCGGAGTCCAGACGCGGAGGTGACCCGCTTGCTTCGTTTCGTCGCCGCCATTGTCGGAGAGCCAACATGAACGCTGTCCATCGACTGCAGCCGACGATCGGACCTTTGCAGAAGGTCCTCGATCATGTGGCCGAAGTCATCCTGCATGACGCGCAATTGGTCGATCGCGTGTCCGACCACCGACTCGCGGGCGGACATCGCTTCGTCTTCCAGCAGCACGAGCTGGAGGATTTGCCGGGCGTTAGCTGCAATACTTTCGATGCGCATGGCCCCATCTGGCTCGCTGTCGAGCGTCTGCTTCCGGCCGACCCACCGGCGGTCGATACCGATCTGGCGATGTGGATCGACGTCTCCCCGGATCCGGACCGGCGTCCGCTGGTTCGGCAGCGCGTGACAATCACGGTGCAGACCGCAGAGAAGGACCGGCTGATCGCGGCAGCGCAGGCCCGCACCGAGCATTGCGCGCCGGCCAGCGGGCAGCCGGCGTCGGCCGGGCTCTGGAGCGTGCGCTTGCACCTCGAGCAACGCCCGGATGTCGTCGAACGTCTGGATCGCTATCTTGCCGGCTCCTGGGCCGCCTGGGCCGCGGCCGAGCGTCCACGTCGCCGGACCATCGCGCTGTACCAAAAGCTGCACGACATGGCCCGCGCGACCGCGCCCGGGCACAACGAGGCGAGCTGCGAGATCGTGTGGGGTGTCGGCCTATCACATTGGCGTCGCGGTGGCCGCGAGCTGGAGCTGCCGCTGCTCGAACGTCTGGTCGAGATCGAGGTTCGCGGAGGCTCGGACGCCGAGATCAGGATCCGTCCCCGCATGGTCGGCGCGACCGTCAACCTACGCGCATTCGAACCGCTCACATCGGCTGCCAGGCTGGCCGAGCACACCGCCGAGCAGCGGCTCGCGCGCGGCGTCGAGCTTTCGCCATTCGAGCCCGCCACCTTCGAGCCTATCCTCAGCACCATCGGCTCGCAGCTCGACCCGGACGGACTGTATTGCCCGGGGCTTCCGGATACGGCGCTGCCGCCGGCCGAAGAAACTGAGCAACTGGTCGTCTCGGATCGCTGGGTGATCTTTGCGCGGCCGCGCTCGAACGGACTCCTGCTGCGCGACATCAAGCGCCTGCAGCGAGCGCTGGACTACATGCCGGCGAACGAGGGCTGGCTCACTGCGCTGGCGCACTGTTTGCTCGGGGCTGTGGATCACGCCCCCCATGACGGCACGCGCCGGCGGCTGTCCAACGTGATCGGGGACCCGATCGCCACCACGCCAGCCGAGCAATCCGCGGCAGATCGCGGCGATCTGTTCTTTCCGCTGCCGACCAACTCCGACCAGATGGAGATCGTGCGCCAGCTCCAGCGATCGGACGGCCTTGTCGTAAAGGGCGCAGTTGCGCCCGACCGGACGGCTGCGATCGCCAACGTGGTCTGTCACCATCTCGCGCTTGGCCTGCGGGTCCTCGTCGTGTCCCGCAGCAAACCCGCACTTTTGGCGCTCTCCGAAAAGCTGCCCCGCGCCGTTCGCGACCTCACGGTCGATCTGACCGGATCCGACAAGGACGCGTTGAAGCACGCTGAGCGCGTGGTCCGCCGGCTGCTGTCGATCCTGGACACGACCGACCTGCACGCCCAGGCCGAACAGGTCAACCGGCTCGAGCAGGACATCATCGCGACCAGCCACGCAATAACGCGTCTCGATGACGAGGTCGCCGACATCGCCGGCCGTACGCTGCTGCGATCCGGCACTTCCGATTTGCCGCTCGACGCGCTGGCAACCATGATTGCTGATCGCGATGCCTATGCGTGGTTCACTGATCGGCCGCTGCGATTTCTGAGCGAGACCGATCTGATCGTCGCCGCGGTCGACCAGGCGCGGTCGGCGCGATCGCGGCTTGGCGGAGACATCGAATACCTCGATGACCAAGTGCCGGACATCGCGCAGCTGCCTGACGCAGCGGCGGTGATGCGACTGCACGCGGATTTGCAGTTGATGGCCGCGGTAGCGGACCAGGACGGCGATGATGGCCAGCTGGCCCATCAGGCCGTCGCGAAACTCCAGCCGGAGGGCGCCGACAAGTTCGCCTGCGATCTTGAGGCACTGGCGGCGGCGCATCGGACCATTGCCGACGAACCATGGCTTGCATCGCTGTCTCCGGTCGGCTCCGAGGCAAGCGACACCTCCGTCGACAGCGGCATCCTGGTTGATTTTGCCCGCGATGCATCATCCTTGTTGGCGCGACGCGCCGGATTCCTGGTGAGGCCGGTGGACATTCCAGCCGACGCCTTCACCAACGAGGAGTTGCTGAGGCGCGTCGAGCGGCTCTCGGCCGGACAAAAGGCCTTTGCGACGTTCTCGCGATCCGGACGCGTGCTGAAGCAGACATTGGATGCGATCACAATCTGCGGCTTCGCGCCGAACAGCGCAGCCGATTGGGGCCATGTGCGCGATTATCTGACATGGCGGCGTCACCTGCATTCGCTCGACGTCCGATGGCGCACACTGGCCGTCGAGATCGGTGCGCCAACGCACGAGCCCGACTCCGCCAACACCCTCCACGGCCACGAGCGTATCGTCAGGAACGTCGAGGTCGCGATCGTGACCGCGGCGCTGGCCAGCCGTAATGTCCTGGCCACGATCGCAAAGCTGTCGATGCCGGCCGGCAAAGTCGCCAGCTTGCTCGGCGACAGCCGCCGATTGGCCGCGCTCGCATCCGTCATCAGAAGCACTGCCGAGCGCATCGGCAAGCAGCGCAGCGAGCTCGCCCGGCTGAACGAGCTGTTTCACGGCCGCGGTGCAATCACGACACGGGTCCAGGCCGAAGTACTGTCGCAGATCGGACGAGCCGACGTCGACCCGCGTGAGATCGAGACGCGCTGGGGCGTCATTTGCAGGCAGCTGCAGAGCCTGCATGAGCGGCGCCAGGATATCGAGCTCCTCACCGAGGTTTGCCAGAGCTTGACCGAGGCAGGGGCGAGCGCACTCGCCCGGCGGATCCGCACCGAGCCGGCCACCGCGGACGGCGGCGACGCGGTGCTGGTCGCCGACTGGATGCTGGCCTGGAACTGGGCCGTGCTGATCGGACAGACCGAAGGCGTCGGTCAGCAGCAGCTGCTGCAGGATCTGTCCGAGCAGCGCGCCGTATTGGAGACGCGGCTGCGCGAGCTGTTCGAGGACGTCGTCGTTGCGCGGATGCACCTCGCCTTGGTCCAGAACACGAGCAGCGCCGTGCGGCAGGCGTTCACCATGTTCACGACGACGTCGCACAAGCTTGCCGCGACCTGCTCCGGTCCGAGCGCGTTCCGGCTGCGTCAGGTCGCGCGCGAGGGCCTCGAAAATTGCCACCAAGGCATCCCCTGCCAGCTGATTCCGGCTTGGCGCGTTGCCGAGCAGCTGCCGCCGCGACTGGACGCATTCGATCTCATCATCATCGACGACGCCTCGCGATCGGACCTGCGCGAACTCACGACCCTGCTCAGAGGCCGCAAGATTCTCGCGGTCGCCGAAGACCGGCCGAGCGAGGAGACAATCGTCCCGGACGATCGCGACGTCCGAGAGATCATCCGCGCTCCACGCGGCGGTGTCCCGATCCCCATTCGTCAGCTCATGCCGCCGAAGACGGCGCTCTGCGATCTCCTCAACGCGCTGTTTCCCGACCGGGTGATCCGGCTCCGTGAGCATGCGCGTCGTGTCGCCCCCATTGCACTTCCGATGCTCAGTCCGCCGCAACCATTCATCCCGCCGCAGTCCGCTGCGGCCACAGCATATTCTGCTCCGGCGGCGCTCGCCGACGCTGCAGAACCTCGACTGCCCGTCATACGGCCGGCCCATTCACTGGAAGACGAAATCGCCACGGTCGCGGAAAACCTCTCGATCGCCCGACGAGACCAGCGCGACGCGTTGAGCGAGCCGACGGAGCGTCCAGCGCCGGACTGGCTGCGCAGCGGGATCATCGGCGGCGCCCCGGCGGACGAGGCACGGGCCTCGCGCCGGTCGGGACACGACGTCGCCAGCGAGAAGCTTGACGTCTCGCCGCTTGATGCCCCCTCTCCGGCGCTGCCGCCTTGGATGGAGCCAGTCGCTCCGGCGACAGACAAAGAAAACGAACTTCGCGCCGAAGCAACGTCGACCTCGAACGATCCCTCGGACGCCGCCCGCGCCAAGCCGGCGAAAGCGCCTGACACGGGCGCGGCCATGGCGCGCGGCCAGTTTGGGCCTGCGCGCGACCGTGCCATCATCGATCACCAGCGGCTCTCGGCACGCCTGCGTCCGGCGCTCGACCAGATCAGAGCGCGGCCGCGCAGCTCGCTGCGCCGACCGGTCGTGGCCGCAGCCGCAGTCCTGACCATCACCCTGGTGACCGCGTCGCTCGTCTGGCAGCCGACAGGACGTCGGATCGCGACGTCCTGGCAGACAGCCCTGACTCAGCTTACGGCCTCGTGGAATGCAGCCCCGCCTGCCGCCGCGCTGCCGGCGACAACGGAGCCGCACAAGGTCACCGCGGAACGGATGACGCCGGACGTCACGAGCACGGCATCCCGCGAGGGCTCTCCTGGGGGCACCATCACGACGGGGAACGCGGCCCAACCGATGGTGTCGCATGCCGTTCTCTATCAGGAGGACCCGCAGGACCCAGGCGGCAAGCGCTATCTCGGCAAGGTGACCTGGCGCGTCGAGCCCGCCGCCGGCAGCGTGCCGGCTTCGATCAAAGGCGATGTCGAGATCGACAAGCAGATGAAGGCCACGTTGTCGCTGCGGCCCAACAAGGAAAGCGAAATGCCGGCGAGCCATATCCTGGAGGTCAAGTTCAACTGGCCGGGCGACCCGAGCCACGCAGGAGTCGACACCTTGAAGGGCGTCAGCATGAAGGCCAAGGAGGCAGGCCGCGGCGCCGCATTGTCCACCCTGACCGCCAAGGTCACACCGGAATTCTTCATGATCGCGCTGTCCGCCAATGAGGTCGACAAGACGCGGAACTTCCTGCTTCTGAAAGGCAAGGAATGGATCGATATCCCGATCGTGTACAACGGCGGCAGCCGCGCCGTGCTGGCAATCGAGAAGGGAGCGGACGGTGAGCGCGCATTCACGGATGCGTTTACCGCCTGGGGACAATGAACCGGCGGCACAGCCGGCGCATGGCGGCTCGCGCATGCTGACCGGAATCGATGTCTCCAAATCATCGCCGGCTCCGGCGCCCGACGCGCCGGCCAAGCCGCTGGCCACCACCATTTATCCCGTGCCTTGTGCGCGGTGTGGACGAGTCGTGCGCGTCGCGTTGAATACGCTGCGTGCCCCCAGCTTCCATCATGTCGCCGAGCAGGCGTCGTGCCCCGAGATCCAGGAGCGGCCTCGAAGCAAGGGGGATGGTGGACTGCTGCTGATGATGTGCGGCCCCTTGAAGCAATCTCTCTCAGCCTCATGCGACGCTGCCGAGGTCGAGGCGACCGCTCCCAGCGGCGGCAGGCACGGACGAATTGTCTGCAGCATTCCTGGCGTGTCGATCACGCAATACGCCCCGGACGAGGCGCGCAGCCACGCGGAGATCTGGCAGGCGCACGGGCATCACGGGCTGGCCCGCCGCCTTCGTAAGGCCGCTGCCGTCGCAGAGCGTGGGCCACCAATGTGGAGCCGCGCCGCGGCTGGCCTGGGGGCATTGCTGGTCGCGGCCGCCGGCAGCTGGTTCATGCTGGCGCGGGAGCCGATCCCGGCTCCGCCAGCGCAGCCGCAAGCTGGCGAAGCCTCCGTCCCATCTTCCGGCCCCGCAAGCACCGATCCTGGCGTCCGCAGCGTCACAATGGAGGCGGTCTCCGCCGCGACCGCCCCTGCGAGTGCGCCAGCTGATCCGCCCTCAGAGGCGCTGGCGATCGCGGGGCCGGCTCCTCAGGTCGCAGCAGCCGTCGCCCTCGCCGCGGATTTGACCGCCCAGGCAGCCTCGACGACGCCGACACCCAGCCCTGAGGTGGCCAAGATCCGCCTGCCCGATATCGTGATGATCCCCGGCGGAACGTTCGCCATGGGCGGCACCGAGAGCTCCGAGCTTCCGGTTCACCGCGTCACCATCAAGCCGTTTGCGCTCGGCAAATACCCGATCACGATCGGCGAGTGGAAGGAATGCGTCGCCGACAAAGCGTGCGCTGACGTGACGGGCGGTCCGGATGACAATCCGATCACCAATGTCAGCTACGACGATGCTCGGGACTACCTGACGTGGCTCTCTCGGACCGTCGGCAAACCGTTTCGGCTGCCGACCGAGGCCGAATGGGAATACGCGGCGCGCGGCGGGACGAGCACGGCATTCTGGTGGGGCGACCAGATGCGCGGCGGCATGGCCAACTGCAGCCGGTGCAACGACGCCGGCGCGCCTGCACAGCTGATGAAGGTCGGAAGCTTTCCCGCCAATCCGTTTGGACTGTTCGACATGGGCGGCGGCGTCGACCAGTGGGTCGCCGACAGCTGGCACAAGACCTATCAGGGAGCGCCGTCGGATGGCTCGGCCTGGATCGACGAGCAGAGCTTCATCCGTGTCATTCGCTCGGGCTCGTGGAAGAATGATGCCAGCTATGCGCGCAGCGGCAGCCGCGACCGCTATGATGGCCGCGTGAGATATCCGACCCATGGCTTGCGCATCGCGCTTTCGCTCTGACGCGATCCCCGCTTCGACCTGTGCTCCATCGCACCGTGTTGCCGCTGACATATCTGGAATCGGCAGGCGAGACCGATCGGAACCTCAAATTCGCCTTGCTGAAGTCGATGTATCGACCGGCTGCCTTTGTTCGATGTTTGCCATCCATGTTGATCCAATTCGTGAGTTCGGAGTGATGACGGGAAAACAATCCGCGTATGCCGCGCCGCCGGCCGATCCGAGGTCCTGGCGGAGATGTTGTCACGCGGTGGTCGCGATGTCCGCCTTGACAGCCATCCTGCTGCTGCTGCCGACGCAGGCGTCGGCGCAGGGCAAGACGGCGCCCAGGGACGCCTATCTCTATTTCATCTCTCCCAGCGACGGCGATACGGTGAAGAGCCCGTTCTGGTGCCGCTTCGGCCTGCGCAACATGGGCGTGACCCATGCCGGCGACAGCTTTTCCAACACCGGCCATCATCATCTCCTGATCGACTCGGACGAAGCGATCAGCCCCGGCGAGCCGATTCCGCAGGACAGAAAGCACCTGCATTACGGAGGCGGCGAGACCGAAGCTCTGATCGAGCTCCCGCCGGGCCGGCACACGTTGCAGCTCGTGATGGGCGATGGCATGCACTTCAACTTCGATCCGCCGCTGCTGTCGAAGAAGATCACGATCACCGTCACTGACGCTGCGCCGCGCCTCAGCCGGAGCACCGAACAGGCCCACCGGCGGACGACGCACGTTCACGCGCGGAGGGCGCGCCCAGCCGAAACATCGACGGCCGAAGCGGCACCGGCCGACCCGCCGAAGTCGACGGGCGCCGTCGATTTCCTCAAAGATCTGTTTGCCGCGCCGAAGTGACGCCGGGTTTGGCGCGCCACGTGAATATTGGAAATCGAATCCACCAATGTGGCATAGGTCCTACGCCCTGCCCCCATCAATCCCCGCCTGAGCTCACTGAGCTTTCTACCCTGGACGCGATGATTCGCCAGGAACAGCGCAACATACACGGAGATCATTCCGGCCATGATGACGTTCCGGTTCGTCGCCAGCACGGCGACGGCAATGCAGATCTGAACCAGCGGCGCGATGGCTGATGACGAGAGGCTTCGTATGATGATGTAAAGATCGTTCGATGCCTGCGCGATTTCCTGACTCAGCTCACCGCCATTTCTCTTCGCGAAGAAGCTGTCAGGTTGTTCGCATAGATAGTTGAAATAGGCGGCAAGCAGCGAGCTGTTGGCGTAGATACGTAACCTATTCTGGAGTTGGAGAACAACCACGCCGATGATTCGCGGCGTTGCGATCGCGGCCAGATATCCGAACACCAGAAGCATGGTGTACCCGCCTGATCCTGGCCGCCCTGCAAGGAGGCCATCGATCAATCGAGCTAAAAGAAGGGGCGACATCGCCATGCATCCTGCCGCGACGATCACACACAGGATCGTCGTCATAATCATGCGGCGCTCCCGCAACTTCAGGTAGCATGACGACCACGCCCACCACGCGATCCAGTCTTTCATGACGACAAGACGTGCAGGGTTTTCAGGGTCTGGGCGTTCGCAGCGAGCGTCGCCACCAGGACACAAGCAGCGGCCAAGCAGCGCTGAGCGGCCCTCACTCGATCCACATCCGTCTCTCCAGATATTTGGTCAAATCCTTCTGGAGGCTCCACCTTCAGCCTCCTGGGTCGGTAACCTGAAAGCGATCTTGGTCGCAACGATGGGCCCCCATATGCAGGCAACCCCTGCCCAATGCTCGGCGAACCAAACTCCAGATCCTCCCGGAGTTTGGAGCAACAATTCCCGTTATGCGGCCTCACATTTCCCGAAACGGCACGGTTAAGGCCTTTGACTCGTGGAATGATGCTGTTTTTGACACGGACGAATTTTATTCTTTCCGATAAGACACGTACGGCCCGACGATCAGCATGAGACCGCGAGGTCCGCCAGATCGCGGCCAAAGAGCTAGTTCGTGAAAGGCTTCTGATCAGGTTTGGTCGTGGACGCCTCTGGCGGTTCTAACATTGGAGGCACTGGTCTTGCCGACATTGGCCGCCTGGGCGCGAGATACCGACGGTCCCTATGCCCACTTTGCGCTGACGAACCGGTGCGAGCCTTTGCATTCGCGGAAAGACATCGATGCTGTTCGGATGCAAAGGGAACGGCTGACCTGCTCCCCTGAAACGCCCTTGGCATCAGGCCCGCATACTTCTTCTTCCAATTGAAGTACGTCGCGCTGTCCGCCAACCGCCGGCGCGCGGAACTGTGCTGCGGGCTTCCTCGGTAAAGTTACGTGGCCCATTCCGGTCGGTGGCCGCGACCAGCTTTGCATTTGCGGCCTAGCGATATGGACGCGGCCTCGAGACGCTCCAGCGGCGTTTGCGTCAGCGGAGCTCCATTGGCCGTAACAGCGCTGGCCGACAATCCGTCCCCAAGGACGATGACGACGTCGCGCCCGCGCGGACCACCGCGACGGGATCCTGCAGCCGCATGATCTTCGAAACTGCAGCGACCATCTCGGGCGTCAGCACGAACGTGACGGCCTCGAGCTCAGCCTGTGCCGTTTCCGGCTTCATCAGCCATTCGCGGAAACCACCCACGGTCTGAGAGCTGATGACAGCGAACGCCTTCAGCGGCAGGTCGGCCAATGCCATCTGCGCGGACAGGCGCTCGACCGGACCGTCGGCGGCGATGCCGGCCAATTCGTCCCGGACCGCTGCGGAGTAGCCTTGGCCATCAGCTCCTTCAAATCCGCGAAGCGATAGACAGTCCGCTCGATCGTCGTCGTATACACCATCCGCGTGTCATCCCCTGATGATGGCGAGCGCTTCATCGTGCAGCGCCGGGGTTGCCGATGCGAGCACATGGCCGCTCGACTCCACCGAGAGCGGCGCCCCGTCCCAGTCCGTGATCCGGCCGCCGGCTGCCTCGAGGATCGGCACCAGCGCCATGTAGTCGTAAGGCTGCAGGCCGGTCTCGAGGATCAG
This sequence comes from Bradyrhizobium denitrificans, assembly GCF_013179005.1. Taxonomy (NCBI): domain Bacteria; kingdom Pseudomonadati; phylum Pseudomonadota; class Alphaproteobacteria; order Hyphomicrobiales; family Nitrobacteraceae; genus Bradyrhizobium; species Bradyrhizobium denitrificans. The sequence goes on from NZ_JABFDP010000012.1 coordinate 237,082, forward strand.
ATCGCAATGGCCCGACGCGAGCAGACCGTAGATGTAGCAATCACCGCCGAAGCGCCGCATCTTCGCCGCGTTTGAAAGCCGCTCGAAGGGAGCCCGATCCGCATCGGCGAACGTGTCGGGCGACGTCGTATAAAACCGCGCATCCGCCACGCGCCGGCAGTCGCGGGTGCGAGAACGGACTCCGCCATAGGTGGTGAGACCCGGGCGCCCGATCCATCGCTCCCCAGTCGCGGGGATGTCGATCAGGCCGCAGAAAGGCTGGCGATCACAGGTCAGCCCGATCAGCGTGCCGAACAGCGGAAAGCCGGTGATGAAGCTCTTGGTGCCGTCGATGGGATCGATCACCCAGGTGAAGGCGTCTCCCTGCTTCACGCCCATCTCCTCGCCATAGATTCCATGGGAAGGATAGCGCGCCGAGATGCGCTCCCGCAGCCGCGCCTCGATCAGGCGGTCGGCGACCGTGACAGGACTATCATCCGACTTGGCGGTGAACTCCACGGCCGTCCGGAAATATGACAAGGCGATCGGGCGGACCTCATCGGCGAGCTCGGCGGCGAAGGCGAGATAGGCGTCGGCCTGCTCGGCTGCGATACTGGAAAGGACCATCAAAGCGCCTTGAGAAACAGCGGCCAGCGCGGATCGTGGATGATGGAACGTGCCCGCATGTGCTTCCATATTCCGTATTTGTAGAAGTCGAAGTCGAGCGTGGAGATCCGATTCTGCACCATGGCCCAGGTGCTCCATTTGATATCGGCGAGGGCCTTGTGAACGATGAAGCGCGCATGAGCGCTCATGTCGTAGCGTCCGAAATACTCCTCAATGATCTCTCGTTCGACCTCCTCGGAAAAGAAGTGCTCGCCGGCCCAGATCGCGAGGTCGTAGAGGCGGTCATTGTTGGAGGCGTATTCGAAATCGATCAGCATGATCGATTTGTCCGCGCCGAGCAGGAAATTGCCGGGCATCGGATCGTTGAAGCATGGGACGAGGTCGAGCCCGGCCGCCTCGAGCGCCGCCCGCGCCTGCCGATATTGCCAGGTCAGCCAGTCGTGATCTTCCGGCAGAAATCCCCCGAGCTGCCGGACCTGATCATCATGCTCATCGATCATGTCGAACACGGTCTTCGTCAGCGGCAAGCGCGGCGCCTGGTGAAACAGGCGGTAGAGCCGGACGGTCTCGGCCCGGACCGCCGGATCGACGAAATCCGCATGGGTGGAGGGCCGCCGATCGGCCACGAATTCGGCAATCTCGATTCCCTCATGGTCGAGATAGTCGAACGTCTTCGGCCCGACGCCGATCATCTCTGCCTGCCGGCTCGCGGCGCGGGCCGCCTTCCGGTCGATGAACATCTCGGTGCCGCGGCCAGGGATCTTGACGAAGAAATCATGCGAGGCGCCCGCGACCTCGATCCGGAAGTTCGTGTTGCTGATGCCTCCGGACACCGGACGATAGCGGATCTGTCCGTTCCAGGCGCCGACCCTGACGATGGCGGCTTCGAGCAAGTGCTCCGCCTCGTTTCCCGCCATTCCCAACTCTTTCATGACCACATCCCCTAAAGCGTGCGCAGGAACTCTTCGAAGCCCGGCCTGCCGAGCAACATGCGGCAGCGCAGGAAACGCCATGCGGCATATTTGAGGAACTCGACGCCTTGCAACGGCGAGCGGCAGGCCAGCAGCAGGCTGCGCAGCGCCCAGTAGAAATCATCCGCTGCGGCATAGAGCCGGCAGCGACTGAAGGCGGCGTCAGTGAAGCGCCCGTCATGCATTTCGAGCAGCGGCTTCATCTGGCTCTCGAACTGATACAGCTCGTTCATCTGAGCACCGAGCTGGTAGTAGGGATCGATGTCGCCGGCCATGTCGAGATCGACCAGCGCCATCTCACCATGGGGACCGAGCATCAGATTGGAGGAATGCGGATCTCCGTGCGCCGGCCGGCGATCGACGCCGGCGGCATCGATCGCCTCCGCCATCTTGCTCATCCATCCCCTCATCCAATCGATGTCTCCCGGCAGGGGGACGCCGGCCGCCGGCAACAGCGACCAGATGGCCGAGATGCCCTCGAAAACGGACCAGCGCCTTCCGAATGGCGCGCTCGCTGCGATCGTCTTCTGCATGGCGACGAGACGCGCCGCTCTCTCTTGGGCGATGAGATCGTCGATCTTCGCAACCTTCCAGCCCGCGCCCAGGCGCGCCAACAGCAGGCTGCCGCTCGCGGCATCGGCTCCAATCACGGCCGGAGCCAGCCCGAGGCCGGCCACATGGCGGGCTGCGGCCACAGCGACGTCGCGATCGACCAGTTCGGCGACCTCGGCCGCACCGAGGCGCAGAAACAGGCTCATCTCCGTCCCGTCGCGCGCGACGTGAAAGCTCGTCGATTCCACGGCCTGGTAGGACGGCGACGCAACCGGAAACGCAGCGGCCTCATAGCCGAGCCGGCCAGCATCCGCAGGCAGGAGCCCGGCAAGAGCGCGCTCGGCGCGAAGCTCGTCGGCCGTTTCGGCCTGGCCGATCCGCTTCATGCGTTAGCCTCCGAGGCGATGCTCTTCAGGCCGTCACGCGCGAGCGCGTAGAGCATGTCCGCGAGAATCTGCGTGCTCGCGGCGTGATCCTCCGGACTGGTGTACTCGGTCGGATGATGGATGACGCCGTCCTTCGAGCGGACAGCCATGACGATCGACGGGCAGACCGCCGACATCGCGACAGCGTCATGGCCGCCGATCGTATCGAGATGACGCGCAGTCTCGCCGCGACGCGCCGCGACGCGCTCGGCGAGCGCGATCAGCCCCGGCGCAAAGCCGCCGGCGCGGCGCCGATCGATGGAGCGGACCTCGTAGCCCACGCCGGCCCTTTGCGCCGCGACCTCGATCCGGACCTTCATCTTCTCTTCGGCCTGTGCGAGCACGTCCGGTGAGCCGGAGCGCAGCTCGATGAACAGCACGGCTTCAGCCGGCACGGTGTTCGGCGAGTTCGGATGAACCTCGAGCCGGCCGACCGAGGTATGGAGATCGAGGCCGTGATCGTTCGCCAGTTGCCTGAGATCGGCCATGAGATAGGCAGCCGCGAGCAAAGCGTCCTTGCGCTGCGCCATCGGCGTCGGCCCGGTGTGAGCCTGCTCGCCCAGGAAGGCGAGCCGATACTTGGTCGCGCCCCAGAAGCGCGTGAAGATTCCGAACCTTTCGCTGGCGGCGAACAGCTTGTCGTCGCCCTCGATATGCAGCTCGATCAGCGCGTCTGGACGTTCGACCACGGCCGTGCCGGCATAGCCGATCTCCGCCAGAGACTGCCGAACCGTCATGCCATCGCCGTCCGCCCGGTCGAGCGCCCAGTCGAGCTCGATCGCGCCGGCAAAGACGCTGCTGCCGAGCAGGCTCGGCTGGAAGCGAGCCCCCTCCTCGTTGGTCCAGTTCACGACCTGGAAGTTGCAGGCAGCCAGCCGGCCCTCCACCTCCATGCGCTCGGCGACAGCCAGCACGGCTTCGCAAGCCGAGACGACCCCGAGCGCGCCGTCGAATCGTCCTCCGTTGGGCTGACTGTCGAGGTGAGAGCCCACCATGACGGTCGGCGCATTGTCGCCGGCAAGCGACAACTTTCCGAACTGATTGCCGATCGGATCGATCTGCTGCTCGAACCGGTGTTCCTTGAACCACGATCCAAGCCAGTCGCGCGCCTGCCCGTCGGTCTTCGACAGCGTGAGGCGTGTCATCGCCCCGTTCGGCTTGCCGCCGAAGGTCGAGACCTGCTCCATCATTGCCTTCAGGCGCGACGGATTAATCGGGGCATCGGGAAGATGAGCATCAGGCATAAATCACGTCCACTTTCAATTGACGGAACTGGTCGGCAAACTCGGCGGCGAGAGGCGCAGCGGTGATGACGGCATCGAGGTCACCCAGTCCGAACGTGTGGATCGAGCCGAGCCGGCCGAACTTGGAGCTGTCGGCGACGATCACAGACCGCTTGGCCTGAGCACGGGCGGCGCGTCGCATGATGGCTTCGTCCTCGCCGTAATCCATGAAACCGCGCTGGGCGTGAACGGCACTGATCGCAATGATCGCGAGATCGAAAAAGTGTTCCTTGATGGCGGCAACGGCCTCAGGACCGAACGTCGCCTGGTAGACCGGTTGGAGCCGGCCGCCCAGGACGCGCACGTTCGCCGATCCCTGGTAGAAGAAATGCGATGCGACCGCGAGCGAGTTGGTGACGATGGTGAGATCCTTGCGTGTCTCGATGTATTTCAGGCAGGCCAGCGCCGTCGTTCCCTCGTCGACGAAGATCTTCATGCCGTCCTTGACCAGCGCGCCAGCCGCTTCTCCGATCCGCATCTTCTCGCGGCCGCCGACGCGCAGACGTTCCGCAAAAGGCTGATCGCTTTCCTGGCTCTCGAGCACAGCGCCGCCATAGACACGCCGGGCGAAGCCTTGCGTTTCGAGCTCGCGCAGATCGCGGCGGATCGACTCGTGGCTGACCTTGAGCTGATCGACCAGGTCCTTGACGTGAACGCGCTGCTTCTGCCGCAGCATGGCTCTGATCAATTCGAGCCGGCTCTCGGTGAAGCTCATGGCGAGGCCCTCTCGGCCGGCGACATCGTGCGCGCGACGAGATGACAGGCGGCAAAGTCCTGCTCATCGCGAACGGTCAGGAACGGCTGCTCCCCGTTGCAGATCTCCATCGCGCGCGGGCAGCGCGACTTGAAGCTGCAGCCGGCCGGAATCGAGAGCGGGCTCGGCGGCTCGCCCTCCAGCAGGCAGTCCTCGGGCTTGTAGCGCTTCTCTTCGAGGGTCGGCATCGCACTCAGCAGCGCCATCGTGTAGGGATGGCCGGGATCGAAAAACAGACGCTGATTGTCGGCAAGCTCGAACACCTCCCCGAGATACATCACGGCGACACGATTGCAGACCTTCCGGACCATGGCCAGATCGTGTGAGATGAAGATGTAGGTCAGGTTGTATTCCTTCTGCAACGCCTGGAACAGGTCGAGCAGCTTGAACTGCTCCGCCTGATCGAGCGCCGACAGCGTCTCGTCCATGATCAGGATGGTGGGCTCCAGCACCAGCGCACGTGCCACGTTGACACGCTGGCGCTGGCCGGCGCTGAGGCCGAGCGGCAGCTCGTTGTACAGCTCGGCAGCGAGGCCGACTTCCGACATCACCTTCAGCACGCGCGCCCGCAGCTTCTCCTTGTCGCGCCAGCCATGCGTGCGCAGCGGCTCCTCCAGCATGCGGCCGATCGAGGTCCGCGGCGGCAGCGATCCGAACGGATCCTGCAGCACGAGCTGAAGCCTGGCGCGAAACGCCAGCAGATCGCGTCCGCGCAAGGTCGCGATATCCTTGCCTTCGCAAAGGATTTGTCCCGCGCTCGGAAGCTCGAGCCGCGACAGCAGCCGCATCAAAGTGGACTTGCCGCATCCGGACTCACCGACAATGGCAAAGCTGTCGCCGCGCCATACATCGAAGGTCACGTTGCGGACGGCACGCACGAGATTGACGCCGCCGATGCCGTTGCGCTTCTTGACCCGGTAGGTCTGTGATGCGTCGCGCAGGCTGAGCACGACCTCGCGTTCGGCCGGCAGCGCCGGCACGGCGCCGGCACCGCGCCAGATCTGCGGCGTCTGCGCCACCAGCTCACGGGTGTAGGGGTGGATCGGGCTCGCGACAAGCGCCTCCGTCGCCTGCTCCTCCACGATGCGACCGCGATCGATCACGAGCGTCCGCGAACTCGCCTCGCGCACCATGGGAAGCGACGACGAGATGAACAGCACCGCGGTGTCGAACTGATCGGTGAGCTCCTTGATCAAGCGGATGACCTGCGCCGCCACCGTGACATCGAGCGGCTGAGTCACGTTGTCCGCGACCAGCACGGACGGATTGGTAACGAGGGCGTCGACGATCAAGGCGCGCTGCATCATCCCGCCCGAGAACTGGGAGGGATAATCGTGGAACCTGTTCCGCGCCGAGGGAATGCGGACCGCATCCAACAGCGCGATGACACGATCCTCGGCCTGCCGGCGCGAGACATCCGGCATCACCGCGCGCATCTTCTCGACGATCTGGGCGCCGACAGGTAGCGTCGGGTCGAGCGCCCCCATCGGGTTGGCGCCGACATAGGACACGCGCTGGCGCAGCGCGCGCATGTCCGCCTCCTTCATGGCGTAGATGTCGCGCCCTTCGAACAGCACGGTGCCGGAACGCCGCGTCAGCGGCGGTTCGAGCCAGTTGACCGCGGCGCGCGACAGCACCGTTTTGCCGGACGCGCTGGCGCCCACAACGCCCACGATCTCCCTCGGCGCCAGCGAGAACGAGACGTCGTCGAGAATGACTTTCGCGGTTTCGGACCGGCCGAGCGCAACCGTCATGTTGCGCAGTTCGAGCAGCGCCGCCATCATTCACCTCCGGCGTGAACGGTGTCGCGCGCCCGCTCGAGCGCTGCACCCATTAGGTTGATGCTGGTCAGGGTCAGACCCAGGAACAGTCCTGGCATGGTCGCGATCCACCACGCGTTGAGCAGGTACTTGCGGCCATCGGCGATGATGTTGCCGAAGGTCGGAGTCGGGGGCTGGACGCCGAGGCCGAGGAAACCGAGCGTCGATTCGAAGATCATCATGCGCGCGACGTCCAGCACCGAGGAGAACAGTACCGACGGCAGGAGCAGCGGCAACAGCAGCGTGACGATGATGCGCAGATCGGTCGATCCGCCGATCTTCGCCGCCCGGACGAACTCGCGCTGGCGCTCGGTCATGACAATGCTACGCATCATGCGCGCATAGACGGGCCAGTTCGACATGCCGAGCACGAGAACAATGGCGGGAATGGTCGGACGCGACACGCCGAGCACGGCGATGGCGAGGATGATCATGGGGATCGAGAGTTGGGCATCCGTGAGGCGCATAATGACGGCATCGGTGCGTCCGCCGAAATAGCCGGCGACCGTGCCGAGAGCGCAGCCGACGATCAGCATGACGATCACCGAGGCCATGCCGATCAGGAACGAGTAGCGCAGTCCGACCAGGGAGCGGACCAACATATCGCGGCCGATCTGATCGGTGCCCAGGGGATGACCCCAGTTCCAGTTCGTTCCGGTGAACAGCGGCGGGAGAAGCCGCGCCTTGACGTCCATCTTGGTGGGATCGATGGCGCTCAACTCAGGATACAGAGCCGTCGCGAGCATGAGCGCAAGGAAGATCGCCGCCCCGACGCGAAACCCGGGCGACGCCACCGCTCTGTCGAACACGCGCCGCGCGAGCGAGCGGGACGCCAGAGGCGTCGACGAATGGGAAGATGTGATTGACATGATCGACATCGGAAGCCTTCGGAGTCGCGGCTCAGTAGTCGAGCCGGGGGTCGATCGTCGTCGCGACGAGATCGACGATGATGTTGATCACGACGAAGATGGCGCTCGTCACGATCGCGATGCCCTGGATCAGCGGGAAGTCACGCTGCAGCACGGCGTTGATGGTGAGCAGGCCAAGCCCGGGATAGTCGAAGATGTATTCGACGATGATCACGCCGCCGAGCAGGCTCGAGAACTGAATGCCGAGCAGGTTGAGCAGTGGGACCGACGCGTTTCGCATCACGTGGTTGGCGATGATGCGGGTCCGGCCGAGGCCGCGCACGCGCCCGACCGAGACATAGGGCTCGGTCATCTGCGACGACACCGCGCCGACCAGCGTGCGGATCAGCACCGGCGACATCTCGACGGCGAGCACGACGGCCGGCAGAATGGTGTAGGCGAAACCGTTGTAGCCGATGGCCGGCAACCAGCCGAGCTTGACCGACAGCAGAAGCGTCAGGACGATGCCCAGCCAGAAATTGGGCAGCGAGATGAACACCGACGAGATGTAAAATGCGAGCTTGTCGGGCCATCCGCCGGGGTTGAGCCCACCGGCGATGCCGACGACGGCCGAGAACAGCAACGCGATCGCCAGCGTCACCGCGGCAAGCTGAAGCGTCATCGGCAGCGCCTCCAGGATCAGCGTGAGCACCTTGGCGCGCTCGCCGCGAGTGGTATCGTTGAAGTTCGCGCCGCCGGTTGCAGCCCCGTTCGCCGGCCGCACGAAGGACTGGCCCAGATCTCCTTGCAACACGGATCCCATGTAGCGGCCGAACTGCACGATGATCGGGTCGCGCAGCCCCATGTCCTTGGCGATCTTCTCGATCAGCGCCTCCGGCGCCATGCCACCGGCCATGAGCCGCACCGGATCACCGGGGACCACGCGCAACAACGTAAAGATCAGCAGCGACACGAGGCCGATGATGACCACGCCCTGCGTCAGGCGGCGGATCAGAAAATTCAACGTGAACATTCGCGAGCCTCATCGGGTGGCGAGAGCCGCACCTCGCATCGAGGTGCGGCTCGGATCGAGTCAGGCGGCGCTCTTCGACGCGTCCATCGAGCCGTCGGGGTAGATGAACAGCCCGGCATAATCCTTCTGCATCGCGTGGATCATTACGGACGTGAACAGCGACAGCGCCGGCATCTTCGATGCAATGAGCGGCATCGTCTCGGTCTGAAGGATCTTCTTGCGCTCCTCGAGCGTCGGGGCACTGCGCTCCTTGTCGAGCGAGGCGTCGATCGCGGCATCCTCGATGCCGCAAATGCGATGCGACGTCGAATGGAAGTGCGTGCGCAGGATCAGATCCGGCTCCGGCGAACCGGTCGACCAGCCGCAGTCGACCATGTGGCCGGGACCTCCGCCGGGCCGGTGATAGAGCCGCTCGTTCCACGCCGCAGGCTCGAGCACGGTGAGGCTGACGTTGAAGCCCTGCTCATTGAGCATGGCGGTGAGGACTTCGCCGTATTCCTTGGTCTTCGGATAGAAGCCGACCGAGGTGATGTATTCGAGCGGCGGCAGTCCCTTGCCCTTTGGAAAGCCGGCCTCCGCCAGCAGCGCCTGGCACTTTGCAGGGTCGAACTTCGGATAGTTCGGCAGGTCGAAATAGCCGAACTTCACCGGCGAAACGAAGTTCGACGAGGCGTGTCCCGCGCTACCGAGAACCTCGAGAATGACGTCGCGGTTGATCGCATGACAGGCGGCCAGACGGATGCGCGGATCGTTGAAGGGCGGCTTCGAGCAGCGGAACCAGAGATATTTGTTCTCGACCGAGACAACACGATTGATGTGGATGTTGGCGTTGGCCTTGACGGTGTCGACCTGCTCGGGTTCGAGCCGCTCCACGATGGAGGCCTGGCCGTTCATCAGGGACAGCATGCGCGTCGTGGAATCGCCGACGAAGTTGAAGTTGATTCCGGCGATCGCCGGCTTGCCCTTGAAGTAGCCTTCGTTGGCCACCATCACGGTCGAGTTGCCGCGCTGCTCCACGAACTTCAACGGGCCCGTGCCGTTAAGGCGCTGGGACAACACACCGCCCGGGCCGGCAGCGATGTCCTTTGCCGACATCATCGGCAGGAACGCTGCGAGGAACATGAACAGATGAGCGGGATAGCCGCCCTTCGACGTGTCGACGATCACCGTGTAGTCGTCGGGCGTATCGATCTTCAGCGTCTCGGTCGGTCCGGGATACCACTGCGCCGGACGGTCCGCGCGCGCCCCGTATTCGAAGGTCGCCTTGACGTCCTCGGCCTTGAAGGGCTTGCCGTCATGGAAGACGACACCCTCGCGCAGCTTGATCTGGAGCCTGTTGGGATCGAGCAGCTTGATGTCGGTCGCCAGTTCGTAGACGACCTCATCGGGCTTATCGAGCTTCATCGGCGTGCGCGTCAGGAAGCCCATGACGAAGCCCTCGATGTTCTTCTGCGAGAGCGTGGTGTGGGCGGTCGGATCCCAATTGCCGGTGATGTTCTCCGCCGACAGAAACGTCAGCGTCTTCCCGGACTGAGCGAACGCTCTGGAAACGAAGAAGTCCGGATTGATCTGCATATATCCCGCCGCAGCGGCGGCCGCGGCACCTTGCATGAAGTGACGGCGGCTAAATTCTGAAGGCATCGACATTCCCCTATCTTGCGGAACGAAACTCCAACCGGCCAAAACGGTCATGCAGATGCCGTGCCACATCCAAATTTCAATAAAATCAATACGATGATCCAGAAGCGCAATGTGGATTTTGACCGATTAGTGGGTGAATGGCGTCCGATCGGGCAGCCGCATGGCGATCATGAGCGCACATGGCAGTTCCGGCGGCGTCGATGTCGGACCGAGCGCGATCGCCCGTGCCGTTGGCAGACATCGTCGGGGTCGTCCGGCACGCAGATCGGAGGTGGGAGCTGACGAGCCCTACTCGTTCTCCGGCATGCAAAAGATCGTTCAGCGAATGCGGAAGGAAATCGGCCTGCCCGTCACGTTCACACTCGACGCCTGCCGGCATGGCGGGATGACCGAGCTTGAGGAGGCCGAACTTGCGGAAGGACAGGGCCGCGCCCTATCGGCACACCGCACGAGGGAAAGCTACGCCGGCTACGCCAAGCGCCCAGCGCCGCGCATCCTTGCGGCAACACGCAAACGACGAGCTCACGTCTTGGCGAATGACCTTGCCCCTTGGGCATAATCCAGTTTGAAGTTCGTTC